>JAKSBO010000168.1 GCA_022361095.1 Desulfobacterales bacterium
GGAATCCTGAAAATTTTGGACATGGAGGAGAGTACCGCAAGGTTGGACAAATGTGTCTGGGTTGCAAGGGAATATTCTTCTGCTTGGGGGACAAAGGGCAGATAGGATTCGTCCACCACAAAACAGGTGCCCGGGTGGCGGTGGACCAAGGTTTCCAGATCCTGTTTGTCAATCAGGGTGCCTGTGGGATTGTTCGGGTTGCAGATAAATACCAGGTCGGCGTGTCCGGCTTTGGCGGACAACTGATCCAGATCCGGAACAAAATTGTTTTCGGGAACGGTCAAGCAGTGATGGGTGTTTACATGATGGGCAGCACAGGCATCTTCATAATCTGCATAGGTCGGCCCCAGGATCAGGGCCTTTTTCGCCCCCAGGGCCAGGGGCAGGGTATAGATAAAAAAGGTGGTGCCGTTGCCGGCAATCACGCAGGCGGGATCAATGCCCTGATAGTCTGCAAACCCTTTGACCATACCGGCGGCATCCGGTTCCGGGAGGGCATGAATCAGAGAGATGTTTTCCCGGATAAAGGCGTGGATGCGTTCAGGCGGCCCCAGGGGATTGAGGTTGGCACTCATGTCGGTGATATCCCCAAGGGGGCATCCGATACGGTTTGCGAGCCGCTGCTTATTTCCTCCATGGCCGTGAATCATTAAAAAATCTTCATGCCGGCAACCATGAACAACCAGGCTTCCATCACTTCGGTCATGGCACCAAGCATATCCCCTGTGATGCAGTTCATTTTTCGTTTATAGAATTTTAAAATTACGGCACATCCCAGGCCAAATCCAAAAATCAATATGAGCCCCTTCAATCCCAGTAACAGGGATAAACCCAGCGGGATCAGGCACAGGTGAAAATCTTTTGAATTGAGCGGCCGGTCAAACAGATCCTTGCCCGTTCCCCCGTTTTTTCTGCCGTAATTAAGGTATTTTATGCCAAATATCATGGCCGCCCTGGAGAACGCGGGCACCAGGAAAAATATGATCATGGCCTGAACCGGAGAACAACTGATTTTCACCGACCAGATACCGGCAAGTTTTGCCGCCAGGCCCAGGACAACTGCAACCAGTCCCATCATACCGGTCCGGGAGTCTTTCATAATTTCCAGGGCCCGCTCCCGGCTTTGATGGCTGAACATGCCGTCTGCGGTATCGCCGAGCCCGTCCAGGTGAAATGCACCGGTCACGGCCACCAGGAAAATGAGATCAATCAAGGCTGCGGCAGGTGCGGCCCAGACCATGGAGGCCAGAACGTCGGTGACCGCCAAAAGGGCGCCGATGATCAATCCCGCCACGGGAAAAAAGCGGATCATGCCCAAGGGAGAATATACCGGGGTTTTCCCCGTGGGCAAAATAGTAATAAAGGCCATGCAGGCCCGTAAGTCTTTAAAGAATCCGGTGTTATCCGTCCGGGTCATTGACGTGCCTCGTTGCCTAAACCCCGGCCGTCGAAGGGTCCGGGTTTGATTTGGACCGGGATACCGGCCATGCTTATAATAACCTTGTCAACGGCCCGGGCCACCCGCTGGTTGACAAGTCCTGCCATGTCCCTGAATTGCCGTGCAAGGCTGTTTTCAGGAACAATCCCATATCCCACTTCATTGGAAACCAGGATAACAGGGCAACTTGACCGGTGTAATGCCTCCTCAAGCAGGTCCACTGCCGCCATGACAGCGGACTCATCCTTTCCCTGGAACAGAAGGTTGGAGATCCAAAGGGTCAGGCAGTCCGCCAGAATTACCTTTGCCCGGGTACAGACCCGATCAATTGTTTCATGGATGCGTACCGGTTCTTCAATTGTTTCCCAGTCAGGACCACGGTCATCCCGGTGGCGTTTGACCCGGTTATTCATTTCCCTGTCCGTGGGTACACAGGTGGCCAGATAGATTTTTTTGTCCGCGGCCATATTGTCTGCGGTCTGCTTGGCAATATGGCTTTTGCCGCTCCTGCAGCCACCGAGTACCAGAATGTGTGTTATGTCGGTCATAATTTTTAAAGGTGTCCCACTCTTTTTTAAACCTATTTTTACATATCCTGCAAGGCGGATAAAGGGCGATTCCTTATTTTATGAGTATTTCGTGCTCAACTGAAAACCGTAAAAAATTCAAAATTGTATTTTTTGATTTGATTTTTGCGCTGAGAAACGGTATTTCCATTAGGCAAATTTAGTTAGCAAAGCCGATACATTGGCGGCAACTAACAGGTATTAATGTGAAATGAGAATACAATCAAAAATATTGATGCGGAAACCCTCTTTATGAAGTCCATAGAAGAAACCTCTTTATTATACGAAATCAGCCAATCATTAAACCGGCATATGGACATGAAAAAGTCCCTGATTAAGGTTTTAAGTGTGCTGTCTGAATCACTGAATCTTGTAAGGGGAATCATTTTTCTGACCAATAGTGAAACCGGGGAAATCCGCATTGAAATCGCCCACGGCATTTCCGAAGAAAAAACCAAACAGATCAAATATCTGCCCGGGGAAGGTATTATCGGAAAAGTGATCCAGACCGGTAAGCCTGCAGTGGTGCCCAGAATCAGTGAAGAACCTCTGTTTCTGGATAAAACCCACTCCAGGAATCTTACCCAGGGGCAAGACTACTCATTTATCTGCGTACCCATCAAAAAAGAGAACCGGGTGGTGGGTGCCATCAGTGCGGACCGGCCCTATGAAGGCAAGCGCTCACTGGAAAATGGTGAGAAATTGCTTTCGGTGGTGGCAACCATGGTGGCGCATCATGTCATCAACATTGAAACCATCCGGGTGGAAAAAGAGCAACTGAAAACCGAGAACCTGAGGTTGAAGTCGGAACTGGAGAATAAATACAGTTTTACCAATATCATTGGTAATTCCAACAAAATGCGCGAAGTCCTCCAGATGATCTCCCAGGTCTCTTCCTCTTCGGCAACCGTATTGATCCGGGGTGAAAGCGGTACGGGCAAAGAACTGGTGGCCAATTCCATCCACTACAATTCAGAGCGCAACCAGAATCCATTTATCAAGATCAATTGCGCGGCCATTCCGGACAATCTCATTGAAAGCGAGCTGTTCGGCCATGAAAAAGGGGCATTCACCGGGGCATCCTCCACAAAAAAAGGTAAATTTGAGTTAGCCAATACAGGCACCATTTTTCTGGATGAGATCGGTAACATGGATCTGGGGGCCCAGGTAAAACTTTTACGGGTGCTCCAGGAGAAAGAATTTGAGCGGGTGGGCGGATACAAGCCCATCAAGGCGGATGTCAGGATCGTGGCCGCTACCAACTCCAACCTGGAGGAGATGGTTCAGCAGGGCAAATTCAGGGATGACCTTTATTTCCGGCTCAATGTATTTCCCATTTACATCCCCAGCCTCCGCATGCGAAAAACAGACATTATTCTTCTGGCCGACCATTTTCTTGAAAAATACAGAAAAGAACATGGCAAGGAGATCAGGCGCATCACCACACCGGCCATTGATATGATGATGGAATACCATTGGCCGGGCAATGTCCGGGAGCTTGAAAACTGCATTGAACGGGCCGTTATTCTCTGCAATGAAGGCGCCGTTCATTCATACCACCTGCCGGCAACCCTGCAGACCGGCACCAAGTCCAAGACCCTTCCCTTGTCCCTTGAGGATGCCGTGGCAAGCCTTGAAAAGGAAATCCTCATGGATGCCCTGAAAAATACCCGGGGCAATATCAACAAGGCAGCCAAACTGATTAACATCACCGTAAGAAAATTTTCCTATAAGGCTGCCCGGTACAATATCAACTATAAAGATTATCGATAGTGCCGGCCGGAAACCGCAAATTCTAATCCTCGAAATACTTTTGTACTTCTCCGGTTAAAATTTTCGGCCATCTTGTACTCGACAGCCTGTAAACAAAATTTCCAGGTTTTCGGTCCGACACCGTACCGTTGCGTGGTTTGGTTCAAACGCTTAGATGGCCAATATTTTGTGCTGGACTCCGCATGCGAACTGCCCAATATACGCTAAATCATTTTCCGGCTTTCAGAAGATGCTTGGTTTTATCTCTCTTCATTCAACGCCTCCCCGGTTTTAATTCCTGTCGATATCAAGCAGCGCTATTTTCAGTAGATAAAATCGTTCATTCATTTTTATACCTCATATTTTGACCAGAAGCTTCGTTTGCGACCATCTGTTTCAATGATCTGCGATTTGAAAGCGTCGTGATGATTAAATCTTTTCCAGTCGGCAACGCTTGTGGCCAGCTTATCCAGATTTTTCAAATAGCCGATGCCTTGGGGATATGCCTTGGTGTAACCGCGCCCTAGAATAGAAATAAGCAGACTGCGGTAGATCAGACTGGTAACAAGATGGCGGTCGAGAAAGATGCGGATGAGGGGCCGGGTTTAGGCCAAGAAGCCTGTAGCCTAAGGTCCGGTCCGCTCCATCCGCCTTGGATATGTGGCGCGGGTTATAGGCTGCCCAGCCGCCAATATCCACTCAGCGGTGCTGACCGGCGCCGTGCACGGATCAAGCAGACGCAGTCTGATTGATCCGTGTGCGGAGACCGATCCAGCTCCTGGTTCCGGCGCAAGGCGCCGGGGCCAGGAATTTGCAAAATCTGCGGCCTGACCGCAGCATTTTTTTGTTGAGATGCTGTTACAGAATCTTTCTGAGCATAGTTTCAAATAGTCATTGGGGCAGTTCGGTGCCTTCATTCATAATCCGAATATACTCTACATATGAATACAAGCGATTACGTTTGCGCCCGGTGACTTCTTTTACGATACCGAGCTTTTCGAGTTCACGTAGGCAGGCATTTACTGTCGCCGCTGAAAGTTGTGTTTTTTCCTGTATCCAATTTGGTGAAGCTATTGGGCTCTCAAGTATTGCTTTGTGGATGAGATGGGCTGAACCAGATACGCGTTTTAATCCGTTTATACTTTGCCCGTCTTCACTGGATAATTTCATTAGCTGTTGAGCTGTTTCAACGGCTTGTGTTGCCGTATGAATAACAGCATCTGCAAAGAAAAGCAACCAAGCCTCCCAGTCGCCTGTCAGCCGGACTTCATTAAGAAGTTCATAATATCGCTGCCGATGTGTTTTGAAATACAGACTGAGGTACAACATCGGTTCTTTTAAAACTTTTTCTGAACATAGCAACAGCGTAATTATTAGGCGTCCGAGACGACCGTTACCATCTAAGAACGGGTGAATAGTCTCGAACTGGACATGCGCCAGAGCTGCTTTGACCAATACGGGTGTCTTTTCCGGCTGATCCTGCATAAAAAGTTCCAGCTTTCCCATACACTCCTGAAGATACTCAGGTGGGGGGGGGACAAAAGCGGCATTACCGGGCCGAGTTCCACCAATCCAATTTTGGCTTCTTCTGAACTCTCCGGGATCGCATTCCCTGCCACGACCCTTCGATAGCAGTACGCTGTGGATTTCTTTCAGCAATCTGAGAGAAAGGGGAAAATTTTCACTAAGCCGTTTAAGACCATGATTAAGAGCGGCAACATAATTGCTGACCTCTTGAACATCACTTAGAGGAACTCCTGGTTGATGCTCAAATTCAAATAAAAGCAAGTCTGAGAGAGATGATTGAGTACCCTCAATCATGGAAGAAAGAACCGCTTCCTTTCGAACATACATATAAAGAAAAAGTGATGTGCCAGGCAGTAGCACTGAAACACTGTCAAGACGGCCAAGGGCTAATAGTGCCTGGTCAAACTTTTCTCTAAGATCAGATGACCACTCAATGGGAGGTACCGGAGGTAAAGGGTTCGGAACAAATGCCTGAGCCTTTTCTCCAACATTCGAGATAGTGATATAATGACCTTGTATGTTTCTGTTCATGTTTTATTTCATTTATTAAAAGAACAGTTTTCTTATTTCAATTTAAAGGCTAATGTAAAATAACGAGGGTCTGATATATTGTCAAGCGCTCTCCGATTTTATATGAGTCTTTTTGCCCCAAAAAGTAGAAAATAGACCCAAAATCGAGGTGTTTTTAGATGAAATTCATTTTATTTCAGTATATTGGCGTGGCTCGACCCCAATTTAGAATTTACAATTTAACAGTATTCAAGGTGAGACACAATTCCCATTACCTCAAGAGGAAATTAAATAAAAGGAGTCATCTCGATCATCTCGGGTCATCTCGGTCGGTCATCTCGAGTCTGACCGAGATAAGTCTTATGAATCCAATTTAGAGGTTATCGTGGTTTCCATAAATCGTAAACGTTTTTGATTTTGCCTAAATCTAATGGATGAATTGGGCGATTATACTTATTGTTTAATTTGTTTGCCGCATTTTGTGCTGATAACCCTGGCGAAGCATTTGCAAAAATTTGGGGGTTCGATTCAAGATAATTAGTAAAACTAATGATTTCCGAATCGTCTTTAAAAATTAAAAATGGTGCTATACCTCCCCTTGAGGAAAAATCAAGTGAGCCCTTAGTTAAAAAGTAAACTAGATTACCATTAATTGTAGAGAGGTTATAATA
>JAKSBO010000835.1 GCA_022361095.1 Desulfobacterales bacterium
AACCGGTTTGCCATTGATTTTGAAGGTAGATTCCCCGTATAGAAAAATGGCGGTTACACAGAATTATTTACAGGCTCGGGTTATTGCTTAGTTATGCTTTTTTGATTGTGTATCCTTTCTCTCGGATGAGGTTAACAGCATCTTGTTTGTTTATCATTTGAAACGAGATTAATCTTGTTTTATTACTTCAAATCTTTTTTACTAAGAGTTTTAAGAACATTCTTGTCATGAATTTGTGTCCAAAGTGATTTGTTTTTTTCAAATAGTTTTTTGCCATCTGCTCTAATCTCAGCAACAGCAAGCTTCATTTCGCTTGTTTGTCTTTTGGGATCAAAAATAATCTCATTATGTTCCCTGCTTTTCCAAAGCATAAATGCAAATTCATAATCATTAGATATAAAGACTACGTAACCAAGTAGCCCAAATGGTTTAAATTTATCCCTAACCATTTTCATATGATGAGGCATACTCATCCTAAATCTATCTTTGGACATTTTGGAATTTCTTAATCCTATATAAATGCCAGCAAATCCACCGTTTTCCCAAGTAGCTTTGCCAGGCATAACATCATAATGCTTATTGATTTCAATTTCAGTACCATCTTGGTCCTTAAACGAAACAAAATTGGTCTCAGGAAGTGCTTTTAATGCTTCAGAAGATACTTGTTTCAGATCATATACTTTTGAATATGCGTGATTTGCTTTTTTTTCATCTTCACTACAAGAAAGAAACACCACTGTTGTAAACAATACTAAACAAAAAATCCTCATGAAACCTTCCTATGTTATATTTATTTCTTAATATCCCAAATAGAAGACTTTTTTTCTCCAATTCCCGTCAAGAACAAGCATGCTAACCTTGAATTGCAATTTTATTACTTTTATCGCCTAACGACTGAGTTCAGGGGCAGCCGACCAACGGGAGGGAGCTTGGGGAAAGGCGGAGCCGCCCCAAGCTGTCCGCTGCGACAAGTGTTATAACGGCCCATGCAAACCCCATTCTCTATATTAATTTTTCCATGCAAATGCTGTTTGATAAACCTTTATATGGCCCATAATTTTCAATGGTTTGATAGCCACATTTTTTGTAAAGAGCAATTGCTTCTGGTTGGCCTTTTCCAGTTTCGAGTAAGGCTTTAGAATAGCCTAGTTGTGATGCCCATCTTTCAAGCCCATTTAATACTTTTTGGGAAAAACCATTTCTTCTGTGATGTGGATTAACATACATCCTTTTAATTTCAATTGTGTTCGCAGCGATTTGCTTAAAACAACCACAAGCGACTGCTTCACTATTCAAATAACCAATAATCGCGGTTTCAATTGGATCGATTTTGTTGTGCTTATCATATTTTGATTGCTGAGATCCGTATCGTTTATTTAATTCTGCATCGAGTTAAGATATCAATTCAACAAAATCTTTATTGGAATTATTAGTTTGAACAATTTTCATTATTATCTCTTAAAGTTATAATGTTAAGCTCACCGGCCTTTGGCCGTACCATATTATCGGACAATTGACCACCCAGCCTCCGTGTGTCCGCTTGAACGCCCAGGATCACCGGCAGTTGTGTCAAGGATTGACTAACAAATTCCTTTGCCATGGAACTTTGGGAAAACAACCTACCGAGAGCGATTGCTGTCCGGTGTATCCGTATGTTATGCCAAAGCCCTGTTTAGCTTGCTTGGTTGACTAATACCAAGGTCCTGGAAGATGGTAAGCTAGGTATTTCAGTCAAAATTGCCTAGTTCACTATCTACTGTATAATGAGATACAAGCTTGTCATATCTTATGAAATATGGTTGAGCAACGTTAGCAACAACTGCCTTATCTACATCATCTTTTGCAAATTCCTTGATAGCCTCCATTGAATCCCAAGCGGTAATAACCACAAACTCAACTCCTTCTTCACGCTCTTGTCGCAGCACTTTGGCACCAAGATTTCCACTCATTTTTGTAAAAAGAGGAAAGATGTCGTTTTTCACATGACTGTTATAATCATCGGCATGCTCCTTGTCTGCCAGCCCATACCAAATTCTAATAATTTTACTCATAGTGCACCTCGTTGTTAAATAATCGTTACAGTTTGTTAACCTTAAGAACAATGGCCTACCGCATATCTTTTGGGAGTGATTCCCGTGATGCTTTTAAAATGACGTGTCAAATGACTCTGATCGGAAAATCCCATTTCATAGGCTACCTGTGAAACAGGAGTGTTTTCTGTCAATAAAACTTTGGCATGCTTGATTCGAGTTTGAATAAGGTAGGCATAAGGGGGGATGCCAACGCAACGTTGAAATGATCGAATTAAGTAGGCACGACTTAATTGTGTAATTCTCACTAAGTCATCTATGCTTATGTTTTCCTTGTAATGAGCATGCAAAAACTCTTTTATCCTGCTTATAGCTTTTGGTTCGTTTCCAGTTTTAATAACGGAGGGGGTTTTTCCAAAAGTTTCGGCAAATGCCGATAAAGTTTTTATGAATTGCGACTGTTGCTCAAGAACATCAGTCTTTGCTTCAAGAAGTCGATGAAGTGATCGAAGCCTTTCAAACCAATGATGATTTTCAAAGCATAAACCACTGAAAAAAGGGAGATTTGAGTTTTCAAGTTGCGTATACCTGAATACCTCTTCATTGATGTATAGCATCCGATAGCTCCAAGGATGTTCACTTACAACATATCCTGTGTGAGCTTCATCAGGATTCATTACAACAATTTTTCCAGGAGCAAGATGATAAACAGAACCTCGATAGTTGTTATCACCATACCCGCCCTCCACTATACCAATGGTATAGCCTTCGTGGCTATGGCGACGAAAATGATGGATCAAGTTGTGAGCTCGGAAACATTCCAATCCATTTATGCCCTCAACATGCCAGGAAGCGGTATGTCCCTTTTTGTTCTCTTGTGTCTTTAACATTCTTCCCATTTCGAATCCTCTGTATAAAAAATGCGTTGAAGTAATTAAGAATATAAAAAGTCACTGCGTCCACACAACTATAAATAATAGTTCAAGCTTATTATCATTTCTTGAACGATAGTGACCTGGCATAACATGCAGTTGCCCGAGTCCGGTTATTTTGAGCAATCTGATATCCAACCGCATATCATGAAGAACCATGGGATAACCGGATCGGTTATCATCTTAATATCGACCTGAATTACATATCAGTCTGGATATATCGTGTAACGAATATTCAGGGCAAAATATTTTGAAAATTGATTTGTTAGACGTCACTCATCCTTGTATCAACCTATGTTCTTTAGACGCCCAGGTATTTTACGGTATCTATGATACAAACAAGTAATAGAGCCTGATAATGAAATTAAACTTTTTCAAAAAATCATCCGGTCCCTCAATATTGTGTACACGGATTGAAAAGCAAGAATCAATTCCAAATGATCCGTGCTTGATAGAGACAGGATATCATGGTATATTCACCCGATTTTCAATCAGTTGGATAAAATTAAACCGTGGCAAAAAAAAAGACAAAACCATATTCCGGTGTAAAACCTGCGGCGCCCAGACGCCGAAATGGATGGGGCAGTGCCCGGACTGCGGCGACTGGGACAGCCTTATTGAGGAAACCCTGGTGGCCCGGACCCCGGGTGCGGCAGGGGCGGGCCGGCCGGCCATTGCCGCTAAACCCGTACCCATTGACTCCGTGGAGACCGGTACGGCCCTGCGCTTGGACACCGGCATCAATGAATTTGACCGGGTGCTGGGCGGCGGTATTGTAAGCGGATCCCTGGTGCTCATCGGTGGTGATCCCGGGATCGGGAAATCCACACTGATGCTCCAGGTGCTGTCCACCCTGGCAAAGGCCGGGAAAAAATGCCTGTATGTATCCGGTGAAGAATCCATCGGACAGATCTCCATGCGGGGAAAACGCCTGGGGTCCATGGCCGGTTCTTTATTTGTGGTATCAGAGACCGATCTTGAGGCAATTCTTGCCATGGCTGAAAAAGATCAATATGACGCCATGGTTGTGGATTCCATCCAAACCGTATTTCATCCCCAGGTCACGTCAACCCCGGGCAGCGTTACCCAGATCAGAGAAGCTTCCATGCAGTTCATGCGCCTGTCCAAAACCATGGGTCTTCCCATTTTCCTTGTGGGACATGTCACCAAAGGCGGTGCCATTGCAGGCCCCAGAATCATGGAGCATATGGTGGACACGGTGCTCTATTTTGAAGGGGACAAAAACCATATTTTCCGAATTCTTCGGGCCGTGAAAAACCGTTTCGGCTCCACCAATGAGATCGGGGTGTTTGAAATGCGGGACCAGGGATTAACCCAGGTGCCCAATCCGTCGGCCGTGTTTTTGTCCGAGCGGGCCCAGGTCGCCCCGGGATCTGTGGTCACGGCCAGCATGGAGGGTTCCCGCCCCATCCTGGTGGAGATCCAGGGCCTGGTATCCACTTCGGGACTGGGTACGCCCCGGCGGACGGTCCTGGGACTGGACAGCAACCGCGTGGCCCTGATTGTGGCGGTGATGGAAAAGCGCCTGGGCATGAACCTGGCCGGTCTGGACATTTTTATGAATGTTACGGGCGGGGTCCGCATCACCGAACCGTCGGCGGACCTGGCCATTGCAGCGGCCCTTGCCTCAAGCTTTCTGGACCGCCCTGTACACAAGGAGACCACCCTGATCGGCGAAATCGGCCTCACCGGAGAGATACGTGCGGTAAGCCATGCCCAGGCCAGAATCAAAGAAGCCGCCAAAATGGGATTCACCCGGTGCCTTGTGCCCACGGCCACCATGAAGCAATTATCAAAAATCAAAGGCATGGCCATTGAAAGCGTCAGTTTTTTAAGGGATGCCGTGGAGGTTTTATTTGAAGGGTAAAAAAAAACAGGCTAAAGGAACAAAGCCGGCTAAAAAGGGGGGCAGGAGCGGCCAGTGGGCGGACCACCTCACACAAAAGGCCAAATCCATGGGATATCCTGCCCGGTCAGTGTTTAAACTTGAAGATATTCAAAACAGATTTCAGGTTATCAAAAAAGGGGATACCGTACTTGATTTAGGGTGCTCTCCGGGTTCCTGGACCCTTTACGCCGCAAAACTTGTGGGTAACCGGGGACATGTGCTCGGCATTGATTTAAAGCCGGTGGAAACAAAACTGCCGCCCAATGCGTCAACCATCCGGGACGATATTCTTAACCCCGAAAACCCGGCCTTTATAGAGGCCCATGCCGGAACCTTCAACGCCGTAATCAGTGACATGGCCCCGGCCACCACAGGCAGAAAGGATGTGGATGCCTTCCGGTCTGCCGAACTGTGCCGCATGGCCCTTGACACGGCCTTGAAAAATTTGGCTTTTCAGGGTAATTTTGTGTGTAAAATTTTCCAGGGAAACGACTTTAAAACGTTTGAGCAGGAAGTGAAAGCAGCATTTAAGGATTGCCGGGTATTTAAACCCGAAAGCTGCAGAAAACAAAGCAAAGAGATTTATATAATAGGCAAAGAAAAGATAAAATAAGGAGGCAATATCCATGTCAGGACATAGCAAATGGTCGACCATCAAACATAAGAAAGGTGCGGCCGACAAAAAGCGGGCTAAGATATTTACCAAGCTGATCAAGGAGATCACAGTCGCTGCCCGTATGGGCGGGGGAGATCCAAGCGCCAATCCCCGCCTGCGCCATGCCATTGACTCTGCCAAAGCCCAGAATATGCCCAAGGACAATGTGGACCGGGCCATTAAAAAGGGCACCGGAGACATGGACGGGGTCAATTACGAAGAGATCATGTATGAAGGATATGGGCCCGGCGGCGTGGCGGTGATGGTGGAATGCCTCACGGACAACAAAAACCGGACCATTGCCGATGTCAGATATATCTTTAACAAGGCAGGCGGCAATGTGGGAACCGATGGTTGCGTGGCCTGGATGTTTGATAAAAAAGGCGTAATTACCGTTTCCAAGGAAAAGGCAGACGAAGATACCCTTATGGAAGTGGCCATTGATGCCGGGGCCGAAGATATCAAGGACGAAGGCGAGAGCTTTGACGTACTCACCGCACCCGAAGATTTTGATGCGGTCAAGGATGCCATTGACGGGGCGGAGATTGCCTATGAACTGGCTGAAATCTCCATGGTTCCCCAGAACACCACAGCCGTATCGGGAAAAGAAGCCGAGCAGATGATCAAATTCATGGAAGCCCTGGACGATTGTGATGATATCCAACATTTTTATACCAACGCGGATATCCCGGACGAGGCTTTTGACGCCATGTAATCTGTTTTTTAAAATAAAAGGGTCGCCGCCTTGTGTATCATGGAGACGATCCTTTTAACCTTCACGCTTTAAAATAAAATTTTCATAAAA
>JAKSBO010000693.1 GCA_022361095.1 Desulfobacterales bacterium
TGGAGAGCAATCCGCCTTTTCTGGCTTTATTGGATATTTCGGTCAAATTGGCAATGATATCCTCTGCCTTTTCAATTTTGAACATGAACACCTTGATGGCGGTTTTAATGATGCCTATAACATCACCCAGGGGAAAACCAATCATGGTTGCGGCAATGGTACCGCCCACCACAATAAGGATAGAAGGAATATTGATGAACATCCCGATGGGACCACCCAAGAGGATGGTACCCAGAATGAAACCAATCCCGGACACAACACCGATTACTGAAGAAATATCCATTCGTTCAGACCTTTATATAAACAGTTTCGTCCACAGGATATGCCCTGTTATATTGTATGATCTTATCAATGGCTTGCCGGGTCAGGGTCTGACCGGCCGGCAGCAGTTTGGTGCCGGTTTGGGTGAACAACGTTGCACTGAGAATCATTCCAGGTTTAAGTTGTTCCAGGCCGATCCCACGAACCTTGAGGCTCTCACCGCCCAGGTGCAGCACCACATACTTTTCAAGCCATCCTGCGACCTGCGGATCAAGCCGGCGGCCGACCATCGGCTCAAGTTCTGAAAGCACCCCTTGAAGGCCCAAGGTTCCGTCGCTCTCCAGAAGCGTCTCCAATTCATCCGCAGCAGCAAGAATTCTTGACGGCAGCGGGATATGCCGGCCTTTTAAACCGTCGGGATACCCTGTACCGTCCACACTTTCATTCAAATAACGAATAATAGCTGCAGCCCCTTCAAATCCCCGGCATTGGCTGAGCAATTGAGCACCTTTAACCGAAAACTGCACTCTCATGGCTTGATCATATGCTGTGGGGGGGCTATCGGGATCCTGATTTTCATCGCCCTCACCGTCAACTTTTTCGCAAATATAATCAGTTGAAAGGAAAAGAAGTCCCGATTCATGAAGCATACCAGCTTTTGACAGATCCTCCAACTGTTTTTGAGATAAGCCCATCTTGGTTCCGATAAAACAGGCAATTTTTCCCACACGCTCGCCATGGCCGCGATTCATTTCCACCCGCTGACGAATTAACGTATAAATAATGCGCCCAAACCCTTCCAAATCCAAGGCCATCTGTGTTTTGCCGTCCAAAACACTTTGCTTTAAACGCCTGCGCTCCTGGGACATTTGATGGATCTGCTTCAAGGCCGTGTTTAAATTGCTTTTATCCTCAAGCAGCTCATCTTTAACCCCTTTTAATTCGCGCTTGAACCGATCCAGATAGCCAAAGGATTTTTCAAGGGAAGCGGTCTTGGAAAAAAGTGCCTGTTCAAAATGAAGCTTATCCATTGGGCCTTTGGCTTTAATTTCAATCTCGCGTCTATCCAAAGGCCAGTCCACCACCTGATCAGCACCCAATTCCATAATACTTAATCGGTCATGTTTCCTGATCTCTTCAGGTACGATAACAAAAAACGCCGGAGAAAATCTGAACTTATGGGTGCGGAACGTATCAAACCATGACCGGACCTTTTCCGGATCAACATCAGCGTCATGGCCAAAGGGATCCATCAGCACAATATCCGGCCGCTGTTTCAGGTTTTCTACCGCATCCGGCGCATTAACACAGACAAGGGAGAGGTTCGAATTTTCAGACGCAATATTTTGGGGACACCGGGCCCCCACATATAAAATAGAGAGGCGTAAAGCCATAAGTTAAATGACACCTGTATATTGTCTATTCCGAATATCCACGGGTCCACCATTCATCCCAGCGTGTGCCAAGGATCTCTTGTGCAAGCTGCTTACCCGTATCCGTCTTAAGGCGGCCGACCACAAAGGGCAGCCAGGACTCGGGCGAGGTGGCGCCAAGGTCTTGTAACTTTTTAAGTTCAAGAATAAAGGATAGTTGATCCGCATCATTGGCCAGCCGGGCTTCCATGGTCTCACCCTGATTGAATTCATCAATGAGTTCCGGAATCTCTTTTGCCCAGTCAAGGTCCTGGATCAAATCCGACACCGCGCGGGGTTCATCAACAGTGTTGTAGTGTTTATGCACGTAATTCAGATCCCCTGTCCGGGCCTCGGCCGTATCATGCACCAATGCCATGGAGATAAGCTTTTCAGCATCTGCATCCGGCTCAAGGCGGGCCATGACAAAGCACAGAAACGCAGTGGTGAAGCTGTGTTCAGCAATGCTTTCCTGCCCGGCCCCTAAAAAGGCGTACCCGGTCCGGTTCAAATCCTTTAGCATTCGTACTTCAAACAAAAGATCGGCAATCCGTGTCATTTCGCTTCCATTTCTTGTAATTCAGGTAACAAATATTGACATTTTATAGAACATTCGCTTAAATAAAGTCAAGATTTACGAAGTAACACATCATTGGAGGATTCCATGGCGGTTCACGAAAAGCTATTTTCATCCTTGGTGTTTCTGTTCGTTGTTAGTATCTTTGCCTGCCTTTCCCCGCTTGACGCCCGGGAAAGTACGAAAACGTTTAACACCGATAACGAGACAGGCTTTTACTACACAATCAGCAAAGGGGATACGCTCTGGGATCTGTCACAAAAGTTCTATAACTCCCAATGGGAGTGGCCAGGTCTGTGGGGGATGAATAGAGAGATTAAAAATCCCCACTGGATTTTCCCGGGCAACACCATTAGAGTGTATCTCAAACCGGAATTGAACACACCAGCCCCTGAAAAACCGAAAAGGACGGCAATTGAAACCTGGTTTAATTATCCGGCCATTCACAGCACCGGATTTATAAAAAAAGAACAGGTGCCGGCCCTTGGCACGGTGCTACGGGAAAAAGAGGGCAATATCATGATGACCGTCAATGATGTTGTTTATATCAGTCCCACAGGCCGGATGCCTTTTGTTACCGGGCACAGGTACCAGATTTATTCCACATCCCAGGTGGATCAAAAAATCGGCCCAAACCGTTACACGGGCATCAAACACTTACTCAAGGCAGACATGGAGATCATTGAAGTCAATACCCAATATGCCGCCGGAAAAATCAGAAACGCTTACAGGGATGTGAGTTCAGGAGATCTGGTCATGGATTTTTATCCAAGACAGCCCTCATTTGAAGTGGATGAATACCCTGACCCCGTAGATGCGGTTTTACTTTGTTCCGAGGATAAAAATATCCTGGTCAACGATTACCGTATCGCCTTTATCAATAAGGGGTTCGAAGATAATATCCGGTCAGGAAATATATACACCATCAAGCGCGGTAAAGAGACAGAATCTGTTTACGATGTAAAAACAGGGCTGGACATCGCTCCTGTAGCCTCCGGCAGGCTCATTGTTCTGCATACGGAACCGGCAAGCGCCACGGTCATGGTACTCTCTTCGATGCAGGATATACATCCCGGCGATATCGTGAATTAATATCATGCCTGTTCCCAGGTCACCCTTAGGATCTCCTGATAGGTTGTCTGGCCCTTAAGCAGTTTTTTTATTCCATTTTCCCGCAAAGACGTCAGGCCTTGTTCACGGGCTGCCCGGTACATGTCATCAATATTTGCCTTTTGGGTTGTCAACTGCTTTACCCCCTGGGTATAGGCAAGGATTTCATAGATCCCGGTCCGGCCGCTGTAGCCGGTATTCCTGCATTTCATACACCCCTTGCCATGCCTCAGCTTCAAGGTGCCATCACCCGGTACCAAAAGCCCCAGGCTTGATAACTCCCGGCGGTCCATGTCAAATGTCTGGGCGCAATGGGGACAAATTTTGCGCACCAGACGCTGGGCAACCACCCCGGTCAGGGCGGAATGAATCAGATAGGGCGGGATACCCAAATCCAAAAGCCTGAAAATCGTGGATACAGCGTCATTGGTATGCAGGGTGGACAGCACCAAATGTCCTGTCAGTGCCGCATGAACAGCGGCCTGGGCCGTTTCAAGATCCCGGATTTCACCCACCATGATGATATCCGGATCCTGGCGCATGATATTGCGTAGAACAGATCCAAACGTGACATCAATGGCCGTCTGGACCCCAATCTGGTTAAACTCCTCATGGATCATTTCAATGGGATCTTCAATGGTGGTGATATTTACTTCAGGGGACGACAGCATACGCAATGAAGAATACAATGTGGTGGATTTGCCGGACCCGGTTGGCCCTGTAACCAGCACAATACCAAAGGGCATGGTGATCAAATGTTTATATTTTTTTAAATCTGCCCCTGTAAATCCCAAACTTTCCAAATCCTGAAAAA
>JAKSBO010000655.1 GCA_022361095.1 Desulfobacterales bacterium
ACCCGGATCAGCTCTCCGGCGGACAGCGCCAACGGGTCTCCATGGCCAGGGCACTGGTCTGTGAGCCGGAAATTCTGCTGCTTGATGAGCCCATGTCGGCCCTGGACGCCAAATTGCGGGTCCAGCTCCAGGAACAGCTTCGCCGGCTGCAACTGCGGCTTAAGAAAAACTTCATTCTTGTCACCCATGACCAGGAAGAGGCGTTAACGGTTTCAGACCGTATTGCCGTTATGAAAGACGGCCATATCCTGCAGTGCGGTCCACCTTCCGAAATTTACAATCATCCCTGCTGCCGGTTCGTTGCCGAATTCATAGGTACGGCAAATATCTTTGATGTTGAACGCAAAGACAATGTACTGAAGGCTGCGTTTGGAGATTTTGTGCCGAACGCTATGCCTGAATGGAAAAAGGGCTCTTTGGTCATCCGGCCCGAAGGGATCAGGCTGCGCACGGAAAAACCGGCCCAAAACGGTATTCGCTCCCGGGTCATTGAAAAATATTACCGGGGCACTTATCAGAACCTGACCCTGGAGACCGGGACCCTGCGCATGAGAACCGCCCCCCACCGCAAAATCGAAATCGGGGATGAGATCTGGGTGGAGCTGCTGCAGGAAGCGCTGGTTACCATTGATGATTAATTATTTAGTGCCGCCCGAAAACCGTAAATTTTGCCGATTACTTCGTTGGCCGCAAATTTTTATCCTCGAAATACTTTATGTATTCCTCCGGTTAAAATTTGCCTCCGCCTTGTACTCAACAAAATTTCCAGATTTTCGTTCAGGCACTATGCAAAAACTCAAGGAGTTGAAGTCCTGTGAAAATTATAGATAAACCTGAAATACTCTACGGGGAGCTGTCAACACCCAGGAATATCCGAACCCGGGGGCTTTTGCGCATTTCCCCGGGCATGCTGTGGATCATGCTGTTTTTGTCCATCCCGGCGTTGTCATTGGTCGTAATCAGCTTTACCACCCGGGGGGCCTACGGAGAGATCGAATGGGTTTTCACCCTGGAAAACTACAAACGGCTGGCAGGGTACAGCCTGTTCGGCTGGAGCCCGGATTACCTGAAAATTTTGCTGCGTTCACTCATTGCCGGATTCATCACCACATTGATCTGTATCATTTTGTCATATCCGCTAGCCTTTTTCATTTCAACCCGGGACAAGGCGACCCGGTACCTGTGGCTGACGGCCCTGATCATCCCTTTCTGGACCAACCTGGTGATCCGGACCTATGCCTGGCAGATCGTCCTGGCACCTGGGCTGCCCATTGCCAAGATCGCTGCCCTGCTGCAACTTGTGCCGCCGGGAAGCCCTTTGTACCCCAGCTCTTTCGCGGTCTATATCGGCATGATCAGCGCATTTCTGCCATTTGTTGCCCTGCCTTTATACGCCAGCGTGGAAAAGCTGGACTGGAGCCTGGTTGAAGCTGCCAATGACCTTTACTGCGGCAAGTGGCGGGTGTTTCGCCAGGCCATTTTGCCCCAGACCCTGCCCGGACTCTCCGTGGGGGCGATTTTGACCTTTGTGCCGGCCATGGGCATGTTCCTGATACCGGATTTATTAGGCGGGGCAAAATATATGCTGGTGGGCAACTTGATCCAGCAGCAGTTCGGCAAAAGCCGTGACTGGCCCTTTGGGGCGGCTGTCAGCCTGGCACTCATGTCCTTAACCCTTATTGCCCTGGTTATATTGAACCGCAAAGGCGAAAAGATGGAGATTGTATAATGTTTAAGCTGGGTTTGCGTTATAAAATTTTTGCCGTGGCAACCTATGCGTTTCTCTACACGCCGTTGCTGGCCGTCATGGTCTATTCATTCAACAAGTCGCGTTTCGGCATCCACTGGGGCGGATTCAGCCTGGACTGGTACGTCAAACTCCTCCATGACGACCTGGTCATTGAGGCCTGCGTGAACACTGCTGTTTTGGCGGTGGTCTCCACCTTCATTGCCACGATCCTGGGCACAGCCCTGGCCATGGGGCTTTCCCGCTATCCCTGGTCAAAGAAGGTGATGACCTTTTTTGACGTCAATCTCTACCTGCCGGTCATCACCCCGGAGATTGTCTTTGCCGGCGCCCTGGTCATTGCGTTTACCTGCCTGCGGTCCATCTCCTCCATATTTGAGCCCGGACTTATCACCATGATCATCGGGCATGTCACCTTCCAGGTGGCCTTTGTGGCCCTGGTGGTCCGAAGCCGGCTCTCCGCCTTTAATAATGAAATTGAAGAGGCCTCAAGGGATCTGTATGCCTCCAACTGGTATACCTTCCGGCATGTACTGCTGCCCCTGATGATGCCGGGCATTGTTTCCGGGGCCATGCTGGCACTGACCCTCTCCCTTGATGATTTTATCATCAGCTTTTTTACGGCCGGGCCCACTTCGGTCACCCTGCCCCTGTATATATATGGTGAAGTACACCGGGGCATCACGCCCAAAATCCATGCCCTGTCAACCGTGGGGATTTTTGTAACCATTACGTTGGTAATTTTGTCAGAAAGAATTTCCAATAAAAAATAATTAAACAAAAGGAGATAACCATGAAAAAATTAACTTTAACCCTGTTGTTGGTGTGTGCCGTGTTCCTCCAGTTCCCGGCGGCCTCTTTTGCTGCCGATGAACTTCGTGTGCTGATCTGGAGTGAATATATGCCCGACGATTATATGGACAAGTTTACCAAAGATACCGGCATCAAAAGCCGGGTGGAATTTTATGAATCCACCGAAGAGCTTGTGGCCAAACTCCAGGCCGGCGGCGTGAATCAGTATGACGTGGTCGTTCCGTCCGATTACATCATCAACACCATGATCAAGCTGAACCTGCTCCAGAAACTGGACCATGCCAAGCTGCCCAATCTGGCCAACCTGGAAGAGGATTTCAAAAACGCGGCCTATGATCCGGGCAATGTATATACGGCACCTTATCAGTGGGGTACCGTGGGTATGCTTTATAATAAGGATATACTTGGGCAAAATTATGTGGCCTCCACGTCTCTGTTTTTTGACCCGGCGGAACGCAAAGGTCCCGTGGTGATGATTGACTCCATCCGGGAGATGCTGGGCATTGCCTTGAAATATATGGGTAAAAGCGTGAACACGCTGGATAAAGAGGAGCTTAAAGCCCTTGCCAAGATGATGATCGAAACCAAATCCAGCAAATATTTTGCCGGATTTGACGTGGGAACAGGCGGCCGCTCCAAGGTGGTTGCAGGTACGGCCATTGCCGCCCTGGTTTACAATGGTGACGCCCTGCGCGCCGTGGCCGATGCCCCGGAAAAATTTGCCTTTGCCAACCCCAGGGAAGGCGGTGTCATCTGGGCGGACAATATGGCGGTTCCTGCCGGCGCCCCCCATGTGGACTATGCCCATACATTTATCAACTGGGTGCTGGATGCCAAGAACGGTGCCACGCTCTCCAATTGGACCCAGTATGCCACGCCGAACAAGGCTGCCAAGGCGTTTATTACGGCTGGGGATCTGACCAATCCGGCTATTTATCCCAGAGCAGAGACGATGAAGACCCTTGAGTTCATTAATGACCTTGGGAAAAACAACCGGTATTACGACGAACTGTGGACAATGATCAAAACCAGATAATGTTTGAATGGAGATTCCCCCGCCTGATTTTTATATGGGGCGTTGCTGCGGACCGTTGTAATCCTCACAACCATGAGGTTGCTCCGGTTACAACGGTCCTTGCGCCTTGCATATTGGCAAATCTCCATCCAAACCTGACATTATCTGGGCGTTTTAATTTGAGATGATATGAAAACACTTTTTACCAATATACAAGGTATCAGCCTGGATGAAGCCCGGCCCGAATTTTCTGCCATGGTGGTGGACGGTGATACCTTAGAGGCTGTGGGCGAGTATGATGAAGTTGTGCCGCTTTATCCCGGGGGGTTTGTTCAAGTTATGGATCTGGGCGGAAAAACGGTGCTGCCCGGATTTATTGATGCCCATCAGCATCTGGAATGGACGGGTCAGGTTCTGGGCAGTGCGGATCTGACCGGCTGCTCTTGCTTTACCGAGGTGTTCGACGGCATTGCAGCCCACCGCAAAAAACTGGGAAAAGGCGAATGGGTGCTGGCCTACCGTTTGAACGACCAGTTGGTGCAGGAAAAACGAATGCCCAATACAGCCGAACTGGATGCAGTCTGTCCGGCTGCGCCGCTGGCTGTTGTCCATACCTCCCTTCACTTCCTGTCCCTGAACACCATGGCCATAAAAGCCCTTGGTGTGACCGGGGAAATGGACGGGGTAGATACGGAAAACGGCCGGATGACCGGACTGGTCCGGGACCCGGCCTCCCTATCCTTTGTGATGCCCCGGATTGACCGCATGATCTCCAAAGAGGCGATTGTCCAAGGATATGAACTGGCGGCCCGGAAAGCGTTGAAAAGCGGTATCACCAGCCTGCACTGCCTTGAAGGCAAGGATGGGGAACCTGAATTCTCCGCCTTTTTCCACCGGCACCACCGGGATCTGCCGCTGCATACCGTGCACTGGAATCAGAACCGGGATGTCCAGTCAAGCCTGGATTTGGGGTTAACGCGCATCGGTGGATGTATATTTGCCGACGGGGCCATTGACTGCTATACGGCCGCTTTTTTCGAACCCTACTGCAATCAGCCCGGCAATTACGGGACCTTGACCTTTACCCAGGCGCAAATGGATGAATTTATCTGTGAAGCCCATGGCAAAGGCCTGCAGATTGCCGTGCACTGTGAAGCGGACGCTGCCATCGAACAGGTGCTGCACGCCATGGAAAAGGCCCTGGCAAAATATCCGCGTACGGATCACCGCCACCGCATTGAGCATTTGGAGGTCCCCACCACCACCCAGATTGAGCGTATGGCCAAATCAGGCATTATTGCCTCCATGCAACCGGCATTTTTCCCCTATCTCATGGCGGATCAAACCTTTTACGAACGGATGCTCGGGCCGTCCCGCCACAAACGGCTCCACCCCTATCGCACCATTTTGGATGCAGGCGTGGTGATCTGCGGCGGATCAGACTCGCCTGTAACACCCTATACCCCCCTGGCAGGGATTCAGGCTGCGGTGTGCCACCCCTATGCCCCGGAACGGGTCACCCTGACCGAGGCGATCCGGATGTTTACAACAGCCGCGGCCTACAGTGTTTTTGAAGAGAATGAAAGGGGATCTCTTAGGCCGGGCATGAAAGCTGAATTCATCGTCCTGGACCGCAACCCCTACCGGGTTGCACCCCAGGATATCTGCAAAATCAACATTGAAAAAGTTTTTGCCAAAGGGAAACTGTACAGCACAGAGGATCTGTAATTAAACAGGAGAACAGGACAATCAATTGGATGGGCGTTGACCGCCTTCATTCTTTCACCCTTTTTAATCCACCATGAAGATCAGGAAGGACACGAAGTTTCATATCTTAGATCTTCATGAACTTCGTGTCCTTCACGGTAAAAAAAAGAATACACACGAATAGGTTTAAAAATTTATTTACTGACCATTCAGTATAAACGTAACAAAACACTTTTTACATACGTAGAAAGAAAAGGAAGCAAATAAAATGAGCAGGGATATCACCCAAGCGTTTAAAGAAGCCAATAAATATGTTGACCTGATTGAAAAAAACGATGCCGGCATCACCCGGGAAGAGCGGGAGATGGTGGCCAAGGAGACCGTGGACAATTTCCGCAACCACGTTAACAAAGGGTTTCTCGAATACCGCAAATCAGTCACCGAAGAAAACAGTTTTGCCGTTACCGAATGGACCGGCCAGGGTTCCATTTTAAAAGATATCCTTGGCCGTGAATACATTGATCTGCTTGGCGGCTTCGGGCTGTACACCTACGGCATCCGGCACCCTAAAATTGTAGGGGCCGTTAAAGCCCAACTTGACAGAAGCCCCCAGTACAGCCAAGAGATGCTTGATCCCCTGCGGGCAAAACTGGCCCAGGTGATCGGCATGATCACCCCCGGGGATATCCGGTATGGTTTTTTTGCCAACTCCGGCACCGAAGCGGTGGAAGGCGCCATGAAACTTGCCAAGTTTTATACCGGTAAAAAAGGGTTTATTGCCATGCTCAAGGGATTTCATGGAAAAACCCTGGGCTCCCTCTCCCTGATGGGCAAAGACGTCTATCGCCAGCCCCTGCTGCCTTTACTTGAAGGGGTGCAGCATGCCCCGTTCGGTGATGCCGGCGCCGTGGAGCGCATACTCAAAGCCAATGCCGCCGTGGGCAACGACATTGCCGGTATCGTGGCCGAACCCATCCAGGGGGAGGCCGGTGCCATTGTCCCCCCCGATGATTTCTGGCCCCGCCTGCGCGAGCTGTGTGACAAATATGGTGTGCTGCTCATCGCCGATGAAGTCCAGACCGGATTTGGCCGGACCGGCAAAATTTTCGGTGTGGACCACTGGGGCGTAACCCCTGACATTATGTGCTTCGGCAAAGCCCTGGGGGGCGGTGTGGTACCCATGTCCGGGTTCTTTTCCACACCCAAAATCTGGGAGGTTATGGAACCCAACCCCTTTATGCACACCACCACCACCGGCGGCAACCCCATTGCCTGTGCAGCGGCCCTGGCCGCCATCACTGTACTCCAGTCAGAGGATCTGCCGGGACAGGCCGCCCGGAAAGGTGAATATGTAAAAGGCCGCTTAAGCGAACTCAAAGGGAAGTACCCAGGCATTCTGGAAAAAATCACCGGCAAAGGATTGCTCATCGGCATGGAATTTGTCTCCGATGAAATCGGATACAAGCTGGCGGCCGGGTTGTTTGCCCGGGGCGTGATCACAGCCGGCACCTTGACCAATGCCAAATGCATCCGGTTTGAACCGGCATTGAATATCCCCGTGGAGACCCTGGACAAGGCCCTGGAGGCCATGGAAGAGGTATTTAAGGAAATTAAAGCATAAGGACCGCGGGCCGTCCTTGGTCTATCGACACCCGGGCTTCGGCCCACAACGAAAGATGAAAGATTTGTGTCAGTTACAATAAAAAAAAGAGGAGAACAACATGAAACTATGGATTAACGGAAAATGGTGTGACGGCACCGAGGGTGTTCTGGACATTGAAAATCCGGCAACTGGTGAAGTCATTGCCCAGGTGGCCAAAGCAGGCGCTGCCGATGTGGACAACGCCGTGGCCGCAGCCAAGGCGGCTTTCCCGGAATGGCGTGCCATGCCGCCCAGGGACCGCAGCATGTGCATGTGGAAACTGGCGGACCTGATGGAGGCAAATATTGAAGAACTGGCCAAAATCGAAAGTGAAGATTCAGGCAAACCCTATGAATTTTTAAGCCTGGGCGGTGATCTTCCCTTCTGCATAGACAATATGCGCTTTTTTGCCGGCAGTGCCCGGGACACCAGCGGTCATCATGCCGGAGAATATACCCAGGGGTACACCACCATTTACCGCCGGGAACCCGTGGGCGTGGTGGGCCAGATCGCCCCCTGGAACTATCCGCTGCTCATGGCAGTCTGGAAAATCGGGCCGGCCCTGGCCGCCGGGTGCACCACCGTGTTAAAACCGGCATCGTTGACCCCGCGCACCTCGCTGATGTTAGGGGAGCTGTGCCAAAAGGCAGGGATTCCCGACGGGGTTGTCAATGTGCTCACCGGCGAGGTGGGGCCAGCCATTGTCAGCCACAAGGATATCCGCATGATCTCAGTGACCGGTGCCACCAGCACGGGTGCCGCCATCATGCAAAGCTCAGCCGAATCCATCAAACGGGTTCATCTGGAACTGGGCGGCAAAGCCCCGGTGGTTGTGTTTGAAGATGCCACACCCGAACTTGTGGCAGAAAAGGTCTCTTTGGGGGTCTTTTGCAACTCCGGCCAGGATTGCACCGCAGCCACCCGGGTCATCTGCCATGAATCCTGCGTCGATCAGATCACAGAGGCCCTTGTGGCTGCCATGAAAGCCGTCAAGGTGGGCAATCCCTTTGACAGCGAAACCATGATGGGTTCCATGATTTCCAAATCCCATATGGAATCTGTGGACGGCTTTGTACAGCGGGCCAAGGCTTCGGGTGCCGGGTGCCTGTGCGGCGGAAAAATCCTTGACGGCCCGGGTTATTTTTATGCCCCCACGGTAATTAATAATGTTGCACAGGACTCTGAAATCGTTCAAAAAGAGGTGTTCGGACCTGTTGTCACCATACAGACATTTAAAAAAGAATCAGAGGCCATGGCCATGGCAAATGATACGGTATTTGGCCTGGCATCTTCGGTATTTACCCATGATGTGGCACGTTCCATGCGCGTTGCCAAGGCCCTGGAGTTTGGATGCGTGTGGATAAACGACCATCTGCCCCTGGTTTCCGAAGCGCCCCACGGCGGGTTTAAACAGTCCGGTTTCGGCAAGGACCTTTCTGCCGAGGCAGTTGGCGATTATCTGGTGACCAAGCATGTAATGGTCAATACCGATGTTTAATAAACGTTAAAATACAAGAAGATATATGACAAAATTAATACGGATTCAGGGGGACCATCCATTGGCCGGTCCCCCGGCAAACGGTTTTTTTTCAATCCCTGTGCGCACCCCCCAAAGTGACGGGCTGACCATGCCGGCTGAATGGGAGAACCATGATGCCTGCTGGATGGTGTGGCCGTGCTCTGAGGCGTGTTTCAAGGGCGTGCTGCAAGAAGCCAAACACACCTATGCAGAAGTGGCCCGGGCCATTGCCGGTTTTGAACCGGTATATATGCTGGTCAACCCGGAACAGCGCCCTGAGGCTGAAAATCTGTTAGGCAATTGCGTCACCCTGGTTGATGCCGCTTGTTTTGACTCCTGGGCCAGGGACAGTGCGCCCACCTTTGTAAGGGATGAAAACGGCAATGTGGCCGGGATCGACTGGGTCTTTACCGGATGGGGCCACTACCCCATCACAGGCCCCTGCGATGAGGGCATGGCCATCGACATCCTGCGCCACTTGTCCATGCGGCGGTACACAGCCCCCTTTATCCTGGAAGGCGGTTCCATCCATGTAGACGGCCAGGGCACACTGATCACCACGGAGCAGTGTCTGCTGGACCCGAAACGCAACGCGGGATTCACAAAAGCCGACTTTGAGGCTGTTTTTAAGACCTACCTGGGCATTGATAAAGTGTTGTGGCTGGCCAACGGTCTTGACGGGGATGAGACCACCGGGCATGTGGATATCCTGGCTGCATTTGCGCGCCCCGGACTGATGCTTTTAAACAACTGTATTGATCCGGATGACCCCAATTTTGCCGTAACCCGGGATGCCAAACAACGGCTGGCCGGAGCTGTTGACGCTGCGGGAAACGCATTGGAAATCATGGATATTCCCCAGCCGGGACCCCAAAAGTGGAATGGGGAGCGCATGGATCTCTCATATATTAATTTTTATATGCCCA
>JAKSBO010001149.1 GCA_022361095.1 Desulfobacterales bacterium
CAGTTACCTGAGGTTGATCGGGCTCTACCAGGTCCAGGCGGATGTGGTTCAAACAGCCCGGGAAGCACTTGACAAAGCCATCCAGGAGCAGAAGATCAAAGATATGTTCAACGCGGTCTTTGACCTTGTCAAATCGGCCGTAAGCGCAGGAAAAGCCGTGGCCGAATTCGCTGCAGAGGATTATGCAGGGGGAGCCGGCGACGCCCTGGAAAGTTTTACAAGCTACATAGAAGCGGTGGATAAATTCACAGATCCCTCCATGGATGAATTAAAAGACCAGGCAGATGGATTAAAGATCTCCCTGACCGGTATGGCAGGTGTCGGCAAAAGCGCCTATGACGTTTGGAAATCGGTGACATATAAGGGCGGGGTAGTCTCCTTCTCGGATGCTGCAGCACTTGAAAAGTCCATAGAATCTGCATCATTAGGAGGCGATCCCGGGCTTTCATGGAAACTTTTCAGCCTGAAGGTGGATGCGGTATTGGACGGCGCCATGCCATCGGGCATCGAATCGGCGGCAAAGGAGTATAAGGCAGCGCTTAAATCCCAATGCCTGTACGGGGAAGCCATCATGAATAAAGCGGTCTCCTTGATGCACCTTGCGTATCAACTTGCCGACACGGCCGGCAGGCTGGCGGCTGTCCAGAACAACCTGGCCGTTTGGGAAAACCTGGCCCAAAATACCAAAGAGAAGGAAAGGCGTATTGAAGTCCAGAAGGCTTTTGTCCAGGAGCGCTTCATGGATATCAAACGCTCCCTGTTTGTGGCGTTGATTAACTACCAGGCTGCCTACAGGTATTTTTATTTAGCGCCCTGTCCGACCACAATTTCCCTGGACATGAATTATCTGGCGCTCTCCAGTGCATTGCACGGCGTTGATGTTGAGATTGGCCAGTTGCTCAATCCATCCCGCCCCCTTCAGGATTTCAAAGGTGTGTCGTGGCTGCTGGATGTAAACGGAGAACAGGCTGCCGCACTGGACGCAAACAAATATACCTGGAATATTTCCATTGACGACACGGCGTTTGCGGCCAAAATGACGGCCAGCCACAGTAAAGCCTTGTTCCTGGAATCCGTTGAATTTTATATATATCCGGAACCGCCCCACGGCACAATCGTGCAGATGAAGATCGGCCCCTCGGGGGTGATGAACCTTGAATCGTCAAATGGGCAGCGGTATACATTTACATGCGAACAGCCTTTTGAGCTGGATGCAGAATACGTCTCAGGGGGGGCGTACACCACGAAATGGCAGCCTTCTGAAGAGGTGAAGGCATACTATATGAAACCGTCTCCCTTCTCCATCTGGCATTTGAAACTCATCCATCCCGAATCCAACGGGGGAAAACCTGTGACCGTGTCTCAAATCGAAATGAGACTAAGCGGGGTCTATTGGCCCCAAAATACCGGCCGGACACCGACGGCTTGATTGCCGGGGATAAAAAAATGACAAAACTTGATACGACCGAGATTTCAGCGTTTTTGACAGTTCCCATTGAGGATTGGATACTCATCAACGAACGCGTGGGCATCCTGCTGGCCCCAAGCCCCCTTGGCGGTCTCTATTCCCAGCAATTTGCGTCGATTCCCACCCTTGACGAACTTTTAAATGTGTGCCGGACGTGGAATGACGGCACCTGGCCCCTGGCCTGTGCGGTGGTTTCCGAAACAAATGTATTTGCAACTAAACTGAATAGATTCCTTCAAACCGTGCTGGACGGCGGCGGTGATGTCGATACATTGAAGCACCTGACGTCCCAAGCCAAGGGGATCCAACAGAAAACCGAAACATTCAAGACGGCATCGGCAAGGTTCTCAAATGTCAATAAAACAGCCGACACAAGTCCTGCGCGCCGCAATTACGGTACCAATTTCGTTTTTCACGATATCAATCCCGATCCCACCGCCGTATCCGACGCAGCCTTCCAGGTAACCCTGGGGTGGGGGAATATCGTGGATGATATGACCCAGGCCATCAAGGCGATGGCGGATGCGGAAAAGGGATTTGGCGGATTCATGAGCAGGGTTGAAATTAAAACGGCTGCGGCGGATTGGAAAACCGTGGCCGATAAGTTCAAGGACCTGAACACCGGCATGGATGAAGCTGCCGGCGGATTGACCGGTGAAATTTTTTATGAAGGCACAACGATCCGGGAGGACGGCACGCATTACCATGTACGCCTGGACCATCCTTACGAGCCGACCGCTCTGACAATTGCCAATGGCGGAGCGTTAGTTGTGGATACGTTTAATGCGTCCGACCCCAACCAGAAATGGTCATTTTCCAAAAACGGGTTCGGATGGATTCTAATGTACAACAGCAGCCCGAATTATGCCGGTTACAGGGCTGATGTTACCAATTCGGCGCCCTATGTACCGGTCATGACCAATACCCAAAGTGGTGCCGGTACAAACTACCGGATCATCAAGGTGGACAATCATAGTTTGCGCATCGTAAACCTGGCCGTTGAGTTGGGGATGGCGCAACAGCGTGTTTTGCAACAAAACGCCGTGCACCTGGGTGAACCGGGAGTTCTGAACTGGAATTACCTGGTGGAGAATGACACCACCCAATCCATCCAGACCTGGAAATTCACTGAAGCGTAAATCAATATTTAAAAAAAGGAGAAGCACTGAATGACAACCATTGAACGGGAAAAGCCGGATGAGACGAAGTTGCATGTTTTTTTGAACCCAAGTGAGCTTGAAATTTTTGATACAACCAAGCCGGACCACAGCCAGGCTTACCTGTCCGGACTGGAAGCAAAACTGCACTTGCCCCCGGATTCCCTCACGGTTTCCAATTGCGCCGCCGGGGGAGACGGGGCCGCGCCCGACAACCATGGGTCCCACGGCTCCCATGCATCCCACGGGTCCCATGGGTCTCACGGCTCCCATGGGTCCCACGGTTCCCATGGGTCCCACGGCTCCCACGGCTC
>JAKSBO010001036.1 GCA_022361095.1 Desulfobacterales bacterium
CCCGGTTCCGGAAAAATACCTTTGCCGACTCTTTTGAACAAGGCGCCGTTCACACGGCCATGGCCCATCCCTTTGATGCGTCCCTGCGCAATTTGCTGTATAACACCGCCATGGATCTGGGACTGAATGTCCATGATAAAGGATGCGTAGTGACCATTGAAGGCCCCCGGTTTTCAACGGTGGCCGAATCCAAGATGTTCCGGCTGTGGGGCGCGGATGTCATCAATATGTCCACGGCCCCCGAGGCCATGCTGGCTAATGAGGCGGGTATCCCTTATGCCGCAGTGGCCATGGCCACTGACTATGACTGCTGGAAAGAGGATGAAGCCCCGGTCACCTGGGATGAAATTTTATCGGTGTTCAACAAAAATGCCGATAATGTCAAACAATTGTTCATCAATGCAGTCTCTCACATAACAGCCATGGACTGAACCGCACCCAGGCCGGGCATAATAAAGCAGAAGGAGAAACAATAAAAAATGGATTTAAAGCAGAGCATCAGAAGCATTCCGGATTGGCCCATTGAAGGCGTTGTTTTCAGGGATTTGACAACATTGATGCAGGACCCCAAAGCATTTCAATACTCTTGCGACATTCTCTACGACCGCTACAAGGACAAGAATCTCGACAAGATGGTCGGCATTGATGCCAGAGGCTTTGTGTTTGGTGCTGTGGTGGCCTATCGCCTTGGTATCGGTTTTGTCCCGGTACGCAAGAAAGGAAAACTGCCCCATAAGACCATTGAGCAAAGTTACAGCCTTGAGTATGGGGAAGGCACCCTTGAGATGCACGAAGATGCTGTTGCCCCGGGTGAAAAAGTGGTTATTGTGGATGATCTCATTGCCACAGGCGGCACGGTGGGTGCTACGGTAAAACTGGTAAAGCAGCTTGGGGCGGATCTGCTTGAATGCGCCTTTGTTGTGGAACTGCCTGATCTTAAGGGCCGGGATCAGATTCCCGGCTGTCCCGTGTTCAGTATCACCGAGTTTGAAGGAGAATAAATAAAACGTTCCGGGGGGGAGCAGATTCATGAAAACCAACCTTACGCATGTGGGCCTGAAGATAACTGCTTCCCTGGTTATCCTGTTTTTTTTAATTGCTGCAGGATGCGGGATACACTCTGCCGGACATATGAAACACAGTCCGGAGCTTATGGAACAGTACCGGGAAAGGACGCTTCCCAAGCAGTTATCCTACTTCTATTGCGGCCGGGAAAATCTACCCTATGCCGTGGTGGGTATTGATCCTGCCTATGCTTTTGAAACAAAGCTTTGGTTTCCCATTGAATTCGGGCCGGAGCTTTATCGCAAAATCGATCATTTAAGCAATCTGGAGCCCGGTCAGCGCAGAAAATACGCCAGAACCATTATTGGCCCGGCCGGAAAGGTAATCGGTGTCTGGTTCTCCTTTTACTATTCCACAGGTGTGATTGTGGATGATGTAAATCACAAAATCAAGGTATTCAACCCCTATAAACCCGAATCCAGGCGATATCACATGTATCGTTAAGGGTTTGGGAACAATCTTATGCTCAATCTGATCAAAAGCAACCGCATGGAAAATTTAGCCCAGGGCCTCTGCGCAGTAATCGGCGAGGATCCCGGCAATCCCATGTCACCCGAATTTATCGGCATCCAGTCCCGGGGCATGAAACAATGGCTCTCCCAGGTGATAGCCCGCCACTTCGGCGTGTGTGCCAATGTGCGCTTCATGTTCCCCAGGCAGATACTTGAATATATCCGGGAGCTTAGTTGTGAAAACCTGGAAACAGGCCTGCCTGAATCGGGTCTGCTGAACCGGGACATGATGGCCTGGGCTGTGCTGGGTGCGCTCATGGAAAATCTATCGGAACCGGCCCGGGCAGACAATGGTTTTTTAGGGCCCCGGTCATACCTTGAACATGACGACACCGGCACCAAGGCCATGGCGCTAAGCCGGAGGATCGCAAGCGTCCTGGATGATTACCAGGTCTACCGCCCGGACATGCTGGCGGACTGGGGCAAGGGGGAGATCCAAAATGCGGACCATCCCCATACCCTGTGGCAGGCTGTTTTATGGCAGAGTGTGATTAAAAAAGGCATATCCCTGCCTGACCAGATGCAGGCGTGTGTTGCCGCACTTGACTCCGGCGCCATAAATACAACCGGGCTGCCCCGGCGCATATCCCTTTTCGGGATCTCTGCCATGCCTCCGTTTTTCCTGGACCTTTTTAATGTTTTGGGCCGTAATGTTGATGTCTTTATGTTCCTGCTCACACCCACCCATCACTTTTTTTTTGATTTGCCCTCGCCACGGCAGCAGGAAAAGGATGCATTAAAGAAAAAGGCCGTTTCCCGGCTGCCCCAAGAGGGCAACCCTTTGCTGACGGCCTTGGGCCAGGGCAGCAGGGAGATTCAGGGGCTTCTGGAAAATTTTGACTATGACGAGCCCATGGGTGACATGTTCCATGACCCGGTGGCCATGCCGGAAGACAACGTCACGGATGAGCAAGATCCCCATGGGGCAGTACCGGATATGCTCAGGGTGATCCAGTCCGATATCCTGAACCTTGTCCGGCGGGGAAAGGGCAGGGCAGACGGTCCCATGGCCGTGGCCCCCGGTGATGACTCCCTGGCCGTTCACGCCTGTCATTCCCCCATGCGCGAAGCCCAGGTATTAAAGGACCTGGTCCTGGATGCATTCAATCGTGATCCAGGGCTCAACCCCCATGATGTGGTGGTGATGATGCCCGACATCGAGGCGTATGCCCCTTTTCTGGAGGCCGTGTTTTCCCAGGCGCCGGGGTTGCCCTTTACCGTGTCGGACCGCCGCCGCCGTTCAGAATCCTTAACCCTGTCCGCCTTTTTAAATATCCTTAATATGAAAGAGGCACGTCTTGAAAAGTCAAAGATCATGGGACTTTTATCTTCCCCTGTCATAGCCGATAAATTCGGCCTGTCCATGGCGGACCAGGATATTGTTTCCGCCCTGTTTGACCTTGCCGGGATTCTCTGGGGCAAGGACGGTGCCCACCGGCAAAAAATTCTGGGCCGGCCCTATGAACACAATTCCTGGGCATTTGGCCTGAACCGGCTCATGGCAGGTTTTGCCCTGCCCGAAGCAAGCCGTCTGTTTGTCAATGACGTGCTGCCATGCGACGGCGTTGAAGGGCTTGAAGGGGAGATATTGGGAAAATGCACCCATTTTATACATTCTCTGTTCAAGGCCCTGGACCTGATGGAAAGCCCCGGCACCGTCCCGGAGTGGACCGCCCGGTTCCGGGCCGTTATTTCGCAGATGCTGGCCAAGGATCTCGGCAACGACGGGGATATGGCGGTGCTGCTCAATGCCCTGGATGATATGGAAAAACAGGCCGGCCAGGCCGGATTTGACCAACAGATCTCTTTTGCTGCCGTCCGCCTGGCCCTGACCGCCAAGCTTGATGTAAATGTGTCCCAGGGCAGTTTCATTTCCGGGGGGATCACCTTCTGCAATCTTATGCCCATGCGCAGCATTCCGTTTAAGCTTGTCTGCCTCATGGGAATGGATGCCCAAAGTTTTCCCAGAACCGGCACTTCCCCCGGTTTTGATTTGATCCGTCAAAACCCCAGGCTCGGAGACAAGCAGGACCGTTTAGAAGATTGTGAACTTTTTTTGGAGGCGCTGCTGTGCGCGCGCCTAAGACTTATCATTACCTATACCGGCATGCGTATCAGCGACAACGCTCCTGTGCCTGTTGCATCCCCTGTGGCGGAGCTGATTGATACCATTGAAAAGAGTTTTGCTTTTCAAAAAGGATTCCAATGGCGGTTTATCCATCCGCTGCACCCATTCAGCCCGGTCTATTTTTCAGGCAGCCATGGTCCTGGATATTTTTCATATTCAAATGCCCAGTGCCGGATTTGCAGCGGCCGGAATGCCATAATTCAAAAAGGGGAAACCGTGGCCTCTTCTTTTGGCTTCCAGGATATGGACAACGACAGGGCCCCGGAAGAGCGGGATTCAAAAGAGACCCCCGGAATCGCTCTGTCCGATCTCATCGCTTTTTTCAGGCATCCCGTCAAATTCTATGTCACCGAAACCCTTGGGGTGGTCTATCCTGAACCGGGAGAGGTGCCCGATGAACGCGAGCCTTTCAGATTATCCGGACTCTCCCTTTACCAGTTGGGGGCCATGGCCGTTGAAAACCGTGAAAATATTGATCTGTTCCCCATGGTTAAAGCCCAGGGCAGGCTGCCTTTTGGAACAAAAGGAGAGCAGGAATGGGCCAGAATCTATGAGCTTGCAGAACCTGTAAAGCATCTGGCCCAAGATGAAACTGCCGGTGCAGCCCCACGCACACTTGAATTGTATTTACAGACCGAAGCCGGATCTATCACCGGCCAGGTAACCGATGTGTATGAATCGGGCCGGGTTGCCGCCGGGTTTGGCAGAGTGAATGCGACCCGGCTGCTGACCCAGTGGATTATGCATTTGGCGTACTCATGTGTTCAAGACCGGCCCGGCGCCACAATTTTGGTGGGGCAGGACCCCAAATACCGCAAGCCTGTGGTAAGATTTAAATTTTGCCCTGTTGAAGAAAAATCCCGGGCCCAGGCATTGCTTCTGGAACTGGCAGGCGTTTACCTCACCGGCCGGACAACTGTTTTTCCCTTTTTTACCGATCTTTGTTTCCAGTTGGTTTCGGATTTGTCCACACGGGACTATGACCTGTCATCCCCCTCCCTGGCAAAGGCGTTAAATAAATGCACCGGTTTGTGGCATAATAGTTTTAATTCAACCGGGGAACGTTTTAATCGGTATACGGCCTTTGTTTTTGGACAGGACAATCCCTTTTCCGATCCCTCGTCCCTTGAACATTTCGGGGTGCTGGATGCAGGCCTTGCCGTATACAGGCCCATGCTGGAGTACTTAAAATCATGAACAAACCTGCCGTGCCGTTGCCCCTTGATCCCTTTGCCCTGGATCTTGAAAAGATCAGCCTGATCGAAGCCAGTGCAGGCACCGGAAAAACATATACCATTACCACCCTGTTTGTCCGGCTGGTGGCCATGGGATACCAGGTGGAATCCATCCTGGTGGTGACATTTACCGAGGCGGCTGCGGCAGAGTTAAAATTAAGAATCCGAAAGCGGCTGGTTCATTGTCTGACGGTGCTGTCCGGCCAGGCCGGTGATGACTCTCCTGTGGATGAACTCACCGATTTTCTGGAAAAACAAAACAATGCGGATCACATTTGCCAACTGCTCCGCCTTGCAGTGACCTGTTTTGACCAGGCCGCCATCATGACCATCCACTCGTTCTGTTTTTCCGTACTCCGGGAAAATGCCTTTGAAAGCAATGCCCATTTTGACATAGACCTTGTGGCGGACAACAGCGGATTTGTTGACCAGGTGGCCCGGGATTTTTTTTCCGGCCGCATCAATCATCTGGATCCATTGTTTTTATCTTTTCTGGATAAAAAGGGTGTTAACCCGGATTCTCTGGCCAAGGGCCTTGTCCGGGCAGCCTCCCGGCCGGAAATCAGGGTGGTGCCTCACGTCCCTGAATTTAAGGAAGATCAGCTTCGGGAGATCTGTGACGATTACAAAGAGACCGTCAAATCAACGGCAAAAATCCTGATCCGGGAACTGGAAAGTATCCGGGTCTTGATCCAGACCCACGCCGGTATAGATAAACGAAGTTACAATAAAAAGAATCTGGCCAACTGGCTGAGTGCCTCTCAAGATAGATGTGAAAAAAGCCCCGGCACGGATCTGCTGTTTGACATGAGTGAAAAAGGGGATGCCCTGTACAAGTTCACCCGAACCCGGCTGGCAGATAAGACAAAGGCCGGCCATACCCCGCCGGCCCATCCATTTTTTGATTTTTGCGAGCACCTGCTTGGGTTGTCCCAATCCATGGCGCAAACGCTTATTGCATTACGATGCCTGTTTCTGGATGATTACGCCAATGCCCTGGCTGCCATGAAGCAGGGGCAGGGCGCCTGTTTTTTTGATGACCTGATCAATGACCTTGCAACTGCCCTGGACGGGCAGGGCGGTCAGGCATTGAAAACAGCCGTGAGAAAACGGTTCCATGCCTGTCTCATTGACGAATTCCAGGATACGGACCCGGGTCAATACAAAATTTTTTCAATGTTGTTCACAGATCCCGGCACACCGTTTTTCATGATCGGTGATCCCAAACAGGCGATATACGGTTTCAGGGGCGGTGATATTTTTACCTATATGACGGCGTCAAAGGCCTGCGACCAAAGTTTTACGCTGGCAAAAAATTATCGTTCCGCACCGGCGGTGGTGCAGGCGGTAAACACCATCTTTTCATCGAAGAAGAATCCGTTCGGGTTCGAACTCATTCCTTTTCTGCCCGTGGGAACACCTGAAACCGCTAAGGACCGGCTGGTGTGCAATGGTGTGCCTGTGCCGCCGGCAACATTTCTGATTCCGGACACGACAGGGGTGCCCGGCAACAAAAACGGTGTAATACGTAAGACCGATGCAAAGGATCTCATATTGGACGTCTTTGCAAAGGATATGCTGTCTATTCTTAATAATGCCGATCTCTGCCTGCTGGATAAAAACCCACCGGAGAAAAAAGATGCGGCAACACCTTTGACGCCGGGGGATATGGCGGTGCTGGTGCGCACCAACACCCAGGCCGAGGCCGTGCAAAAGGCGCTTTTGAAACACGGCATCCCCTGCTTTTTATCCAAGACCGGATCGGTGTTCGATTCCATCCAGGCCCGGGAGCTTTATGACATCCTTTGTGCCGTGGACCGCCCCGGGGACACGGGGCTGATCAAGGCGGCTTTGGTCTCTTCGGTATACCAGGCGGATGAGGCGTTTTTAAAGACCATGAATGGCGATGACTCCCTTGCAGGCCTTTGGCAGGAGCGGTTTACAGGCTACCGGCGGCTCTGGGAGGAAAAAGGGTTTGTTTCTATGATCACAGCCCTTTTGTACCAGGAGGGTGCCGTGCCTTGCCCGTGTCTCCATATGGATGAGCGGGGCCTGACCAATGTCTTTCATTTAACGGAGCTTTTGGCCCAGGCTGCCGTGAATCTGGGTAAAGAGACACCGTCCAAGATTGATCTGCTCATTGAATGGTTTCGAAAACAGTTGTTTGAACAGACCCGGCAGGCCACTGCCGATGAGCTGCGACTGGAAAGCGATGCCCGGGCCGTGGCCATTGTCACCATCCATAAAAGCAAGGGACTTGAATACCCCATTGTGTTTCTGCCCTTTTTGTGGCACGCCGGCAGCGTCAAGGATGCCGGTTCGCCTGTTCTATTCCATGATCCCCAAGAGAATCATGCCCTGGTGCTGGACCTGGGTTCGGCAGACAGGGACCGGGCCGTGCAGTTGAACCGGGATGAAGCGGATGCTGAAGATATGCGGTTGCTCTATGTGGCCCTGACCCGGGCGTCGGCCGGTGTCAGGATCTATTGGGGGTGTTTTGCAGGCATTGAAGGGTCGGCCCTAGGGCGTCTTTTGCATCCTGGCGGTACAGGAAAAGATCTGCCTTTGATTGCAGATCTTGAAAAACTCAGCAGCGCTTCAGGCCAAAGCATCGAGGTTGTCACAATTGAACCCCATGCATTGCCCCAAGGCGTTTTTGATGCCCAAATAGTTGAGGATACGGAATTTTTTCCAAAAAGCATGACCCGGAAAATTACTGCTGCATGGCGGGTCTCAAGCTACTCCGCCCTTGCGGCAGGGCAAAACCATGATCCTGCTCAGGACGGACAAAAGGAGCGTCAGGAGCCCAATCCCGAACTGTTTTTAACGGATGCTGATCCTGCCGTGGATCTTGTGCCTTTATCCGCCTTTCCCAAAGGGCCGGGGGCCGGCGATTTTTTCCATAAGATGTTTGAAGAGATAAATTTTTGCGATGCCGATACCATTGAACCCTCTGTTGCCGGCAACCTTGACCGGTTTGGATTTGCCATGCCCAATGCGGTGCCGGATATTTGCAGTGCGGTCAAAAATATTTTAGCAGCCTCCCTTGATACGGGGCAGGGCCGGTGTTTTTCCCTGGATCAGATTACGCCGGCCCAACGGCTGGTTGAGATGGAATTTAATATTACCCTGGATCGGCTTAGCCTGCCTGCCCTTGCCAAACTGTTTAAACAGTTTGAAGCGGTTGACGAAAACAGGAAAATCGCCGGATACGACACCCGGGTTTCATCTATTCAGATGTCCGGGTTCAAAGGATTTTTAAAAGGATTTATTGATCTTGTGATCTGCCACGAAGACCGGTGGTATATCCTGGATTACAAGTCCAATTACCTGGGGCCTTGTTTCAGCGACTATAATCCGGCAGCACTGACGGCGGCCATGATCAGCCACGATTACATCCTGCAATATACCCTTTACCTTGCGGCCCTGGACAGGTATTTACAGTTGCGCCTGAAAGATTATAATTATGCCGACCATTTTGGCGGCGTCTTTTACCTGTTTATCCGGGGCATGGCCAAGGATAAAAATACAGGGGTCTATTTTCACAGGCCCGGCAATGAATTTATAGAGGGGTTGAGAACGCTTTTGCATTAGATCGCAGGAGGAACAATGCCCTTTTTGTTGAATCTGATCTGGTTTGCCCATTTCAGGCTGGCCGCCGCGCCGTACGATATTAATTTAATCACAAGATCCGATTCTTTTGCCGGTCATTTGCGTTTTGATGGTCATGTTTCCAGCTTGTGGCCCCATCTCCATTGTCATTGTCCCTGCAAAGGAATCTGCCGCATACGTCATTTTACCTGTTGTTGTGACTTTCCGGCCTTGCTGCGCGCACTCCATGGTCCAGGTAAGTGTGTTTCCCCGCGTTTGCATATCTATTATTTCGCAACCCTGATTTCCCATTGATTTATGGGGTACCGGTTCTTCCTGCGTGAGGCATTGGGTAGCTGTCTGGGCGGGCATGGACATCCCCGGCATCTCCATTTTTGATGTGATTTCGTATTTTCCCGGTTTAAAATCCATGCAATTTGCTGAAAAGGGCGAAAAAATAACAGCGGACAAAAAAGCGGCAGGGATGATTTTTTTTATCATAACATGACGCCAGTGTTTATTTTTGATGTCTAATCAGTTAAATTAAAACACGTTTTAAGTCAATACGAATTTTGTTTACAACAGACAAGAGCGGACACCCTGAAATCAATTTGACATTCACGCTAAACGATTTACCTAATAATTCTTAAAGGTACGTTGTCATATGGATAAAATACGCCAATCCCTTCGCGCCAACGTCAAGCTCATGAAGTCCGAGATTACCCGCTATGCATTATTCGGCACTTTAATCGCCTTTGCTGCGGTTCTCCTGGCAACGGCACTTAATGCCTATCTTCAGTCAGGCGAAATTACCATTAAAACCATGATTGAGGCACAGAAAACCAACGTCACCCTCTGGTTCATGAATGCCATGCCCTTTGTATTTGCCTTTTGGGGCCAGTACACCAGTACGATCATGGCCTATGAAGCAGGATCCCTGGTCATGGAACAGACCGCGAGCCTGCGGGACCGCACCGTTGAACTTGAACATAAAGCGGTACACGAAGCCACCCACGATGCGCTCACCGGCCTGCCCAACCGTACGCTGCTTTACGACAGGCTGAACCATGCCATTCAGATCGCATCCAGGCGTAAAACCGGTTTGGTGATGATGGTTTTAAATCTTGACGGATTTAAGCAGATTAACGACACGCTAGGCCATTTCAGCGGGGACCAGCTTTTATGCCAGGTGGTTTCCCGGCTCCAGATCATGATAAGAAAATCCGACACCCTTGCCAGGATTGGTGGTGATGAGTTTGCCATTCTTCTGGATATGAGCACCCACAGGGACATGATATTCAATATTGTAAAAAAACTGCAGAAAATATTCATGGAACCCTTTTCCATTGATGGACTCGATATTGAGGTGATGTCCAGTATCGGTATCTCCTCTTTTCCGGATCACGGCATGGAAGCAGATACCATTATGCAGCGGGCAAGCCTGGCCCTGGTCAATGCCAAGCAGAGCACCAAAAAATTTGCCATGTACGAAAAAGAGATGGACAAGAGCAGCCCAAAACGCATCACCATGATGGGGGAACTGCGAAACGCCATTGATGCAGGCGAACTGATGGTCTATTACCAGCCCAAAATTAATCTGGATCAGTCCCGGGTCAGCAGTGTAGAAGCCCTGGTCCGCTGGCAGCATCCCCAGCATGGATTCCTTCCGCCGGACGAATTCATTCCCATGGCCGAACGGACCGGGCTGATAAGGCCTTTGACCAACTGGGTATTGAATACCGCCCTTAAACAAGGGGAACAATGGCATAAAAAAGGACTGAAGATGGGGGTTGCCGTCAATTTAAGCCCTGCGTCTTTTCTGGACACGGAACTGCCCAACGTCATCGTGGGCATGCTCTCACTATATGACCTTCCGGCCGAGTACATTACCCTTGAGGTTACTGAAGGGTCCATGATCAAAGATCCGGACCTGGCCCTGAGTATTCTCAGTAAGCTGGCAGCGCTGGGGATTAAAATTTCCATTGATGATTTCGGCACGGGGTATTCGTCTCTGGCTTATTTGAGAAAATTGCCGGCAAAGGAGTTGAAAATAGACAAATCATTTGTTCTCGACATGCTGGAAAATGACAGTGACGCCGTCATTGTCAAATCCATCATTGACCTGGGCCATAACCTGAGCATGAACGTGGTGGCTGAAGGGGTTGAAAATAAAGAGACCGCCGTGAGATTAAAAACGATGGGATGCGATATTCTCCAGGGATTTTACTTTGCCAAGCCATTGAACCATGAGGATCTGGTCCAATGGTTGAATGAAAACAGCAGCTCGGCCGGCCAATTGTCTTAGAGCCTGTTTGACAATTGATGCATCGGCTGCAATCCCCTGATTATCAAACAAGCTCTTAGCTTTTCAGAGAGCGAATTAATTCCGCCATGGCAGTTTGAGCCTGGGATAGGGCGGCTTCGGGGTTATCTGTCCGGGCCGCCCAGAATGCCGCTTCATTGGCCGCGCCTGATATGATATGAGCCAGGGCGTCAACGGGTAACGGACGAAGTACGCCATCATCCATGAGGCGGCCTAAAAATGCGCGGTATTTTCCCTGTACGTGATCCTCATCAATCATCCGCCATTCCTCCCAGCCCAGCACAGCCGGTGCATCCGTGAGTAATATACGCTGCAAGCCGGGATCAAGGCAGGCCGCTAAAAATTCATTATTTCCTGCGATAAGCATCTCCATGGGATCCCCGGCCCTGTCTACTGCAGCCTTTACCCGCTGTTCAATTTCAGCCTGTACCTGTTCCAGTACTGCGCGGAACACCCCTTTTTTCCCGTTAAAATGGTGATACAAAGCCCCGCGGGTGACGCCTGCGGCTGCTGCGATCTGTTCTGCCGACACCCCTGCAAAGCCGGATTCGGCAAATAAGCGGCGTGCTTCGGCAAGGATGCGGCTGGTGGTTAACCGGCTGCGTTCATTTTGCTTGTTCCCGGTGCCGGTATCGTTTTTTTTATTTTTTTTCATAAACCCTTTCTTGACATACATACAGTATGTATGTAAATTGTTTTTACGTTCAATCCAAGGTATAAGATCATATAGCATGAAAGATATACATAGAAAATAAAGGATAAATAAAATGTTATCCAAATGCAATGTCAGCAGAAGGCAGTTTCTGCGGCTGGCTGGTCTGGCCGCGATCACGAATTGGGCGCAGCCCGTTTTGGGAGGGGATTCCATGAAAAATAGCGTAAAGATGCCGTTGATTAAGTTGTCGGGTACACCGGGCGATGTGGGCCGGGGTTGGGGAAAATCCATGGCCGGTAACATTCACCAGGGCCTGAACCGGATACTGTCCGTGGTGCATGATGTACACGGAACATCACGTACCGAGGCCCTGTCATTTGCAATGAAGCTGTGGCCGGCTGCCAGGCAGTTTGACCCGGAATTGGAACCCTTTGTCCGCGGTCTGGCAACGGGCGCCGGAATGGGCCTGGAAGAGGCGTGGGCGACACGCTGCGGCCTGGAACTGCTTTTTGTGAACTCCGGCCTGGCAGCCATGTGCACCACCCTGGCCGGTACCGGGCAGGCAACAGCCGACGGGCAAGCCATCATGGGCCAGAACATTGACTGGTTTACGGACACGCCCATTGCCCTTGTACATATTACCCGCAGTGACGGTTTGCGCCAGTTGGTTCTCCCGCTGCTGGGGTTAGGTGAATATACCCTTAATTCAGCCGGTTTAGGATGCTGCCTTAATGGCGTTTCGGCCATGCAGCCGCATCTGGAACCAAAAATCTCCATGGGCGCCTATCTGCCCCGGGCCATGCGCCAGACCGACATGACCAAAGCCCGCCGTTTGCTTGAGCAGGCCAGCCGGGGCATCGTTGCCGTCACCCTGGCAGACGCCAAAGGCGGCCTTCTGTGCATTGAGAGTACGCTGGATGATTACGAGGTACTCCAGCCCCGTAACGGACTCCTTACCCACGCCAATAATTACAGGACACCGCGCTTTCAGGCCGTGGACGGATGCCGGATGATATTTCCCGACAGCCAGGCACGAACCGCGCGCATGGATGAGTTGACCGCAGGTTTGGCCGGAAAGCTTACCCCCGGAACTCTTGGCCGTGCACTGACGGACCACCAGGGGTACCCCAACGCCATCTGCCGCCACCCGGACCCGGCTGTGCCACCGGGACTGCAGGCGCAGTCACTGGGCTCTTTTATCATGCTGCCGTCCCAGGGAGCCATGCTGGTTGCTGCAGGCAACCCCTGCACGCACGAATATGTGCGCTATGAAGTCTGAGGCCGAATAAAATTTGGCTGCTTTTTTTAGGGGATATTGAAATTTATCAAAGAAATTATTATCGTACCAATCACGGCTTTTCTCCGGCACTGCTTATGAAAACCGCGATTGCCAACTAACGGCCATGGGCCGCTTTGAAGGTCCTTGGCGTAATAATATGCAAACTATTGTTGCCATCTGATGAGATAAGCAGAAATGAAAAACAAACCGACTCCACCGGTTAACTTGGTTTTTTGAGATTGGAAAACAACATGTATTTCGAAAGAGAAACATTTGAGCAAGTAGATTTTTCTAAAAACCGGAATAAAACCGGGGAGTATGAAGAGTGCGTATTCTCAAACTGTGATTTTTCCACCTCGGACATCTCAGCGCTTAATTTCATTGATTGTGAATTTAAAGGATGCAATCTTAGTATGGCTAAAATGAATAAAACCATATTTAATAATGGTAAATTCATGGACTGCAAGATGCTTGGCCTGCAATTTGAGAGCTGTGATGATCTGTTATTATCTATCAGCTTTTATAATTGCACGTTAAATCATTCCTCATTCAATAGCGTTAATTTGAAAAACACTACTTTTGAAGATTCAAAATTACATGATGTTGACTTTACAAATGCAGATTTATACAAGTCTGTTTTTAACAACTGTGATTTGCAAAATACGACATTTGTCAATGCAAACCTCCAAGAAGCGATTTTCAAGGGTTCTTATAATTATGTAATTGATCCCGAGATAAATCGCATCCAAAAGGCAAATTTTGATCTTCCTGGTGCATTAGGTTTATTAGCTAAATACGATATAAAAATTTTATGAAAAAATACCTGCAATCAACAGAATTTATTGACTGGAAAAATAGAGATGTGCAAAAACAGGCACTGATGCTATCTAAAGGGTTATCTACGGATGAACAAATTGCGGAATCTTGCTTTTTGTTTGTAAGAGATGAAATAAAACACAGTGTCGATTTTCAACTCAACCCTCTTACAGCAAAAGCATCAGATGTATTAAAATACAAAACCGGTTATTGTTATGCAAAAAGCCACTTATTGGCAGCTCTGTTAAGGGCTTGCGGCATCCCCGCAGGATTATGCTATCAGCGTCTGACGATAGCGAACAACACAGCACCATTTTGTCTGCATGGCTTAAATGCTGTTTACCTGCAAAAACACGGCTGGTATCGTATTGACAGCCGTGGCAATAAAAACGGCGTCAACGCTAACTTTTGTCCGCCAACAGAGCAGTTGGCCTTTTCCATTGC
>JAKSBO010001040.1 GCA_022361095.1 Desulfobacterales bacterium
ATTATCAGCTATTTCCCCACCGGGGCCGAAAAATTTGTGTAACATAAGGAGCACGCATGCCTGGCTTTGAATTATTTTCAGATGAAGAACGTAAACAAGTCAATGATGTACTGGAAACAGGCGTTTTATTCAGATACGGATTTGAAGGGAGCAGAAACGGTCATTTTAAAGCCCTGGAATTTGAAAAAAAACTAGCCCAAATAACAGGTGCCGGATTCAGCCATCTATGTTCCAGCGGCACTGCAGCGCTTTGTACGGCCCTGGCGGCCTGCGGCATCGGAGCCGGGGATGAGGTCATTGTACCGCCGTTTACCTTTGTGGCCACGTTTGAAGCCGTTATACAGGCAGGTGCGATTCCCGTGTTTGCAGACATTGACCCGACCCTTTGCCTGGACCCGGACCGCCTGGAAGCGGCAGTAACGCCGCGGACAAAGGCAGTGGTGCCGGTGCACATGTGCGGCGCCATGGCAAGGATAGATGAAATCAAAGCCTTTTGTGATAAAAAGGGCCTGATCCTTCTGGAAGATGCCTGCCAGTCGCTGGGTGCAAGTTTCCAAGGCAGCCATTTGGGCACGTTCGGCAACGCCGGTTGTTTTTCATTTGACTCTGTCAAAACCGTGACCTGTGGTGAAGGCGGCGGAATTATTACAAACGATGAAGATATTTACACCCGGTGCCACCAGTATGCAGACCATGGTCATGACCATCTAGGCGGACCGGACCGGGGCGCGGATGACCATCCAATCATAGGCACCAACTACAGGATATCCGAGCTCAATGCCGCAGTGGGCCTTGCACAGTTGGGCAAGCTTGACCGTATCGTTGAAATCCAGAAAAAAAATAAGGCTGCACTTAAAGATGCCATGCAGGCGGTTGAAGGGGTTACCTTCCGGGAACTTCCCGACCCGTCCGGCGATTCCGCCACTTTTTTGAGCTTTTTCATGCCCTCACAAGACCGGGCCGAACAAGCGGCAAAAAAACTTGCGGAAAACGGAGCGCCTTGCGCTTACTGGTATAATAACAACTGGCACTACTATAAAAAATGGCACCACCTCAAGGAGATGAAACGGTCGGCCAGACTTCCCTTTGAATTGAATGCCGACCTGCCGGATTATGCCGGCCTTGTGCTGGAACAAAGCGAAGAGATCATGAAGCGGGCTCTGTCCATGCAGATTATGCTCTCTTGGACCGATGACGATATGGAGAAACGTATAAAAGCGGTATTAAACGCTTTAAAGTAAGGAATTATAAATGTTTAGAAACTTTAAGCTGGTTCCCAATATTCTTTTCGGCCGGGGCTGTTTTGCCCAGCTTGACGAGGTCGTGGGCGGCCGGCGCAAGTCCGGTAAAGACTGGGCTGTTTTTGTTGTAGATGATGTATTTAAAGGCAAAGATCTTGAAAAGCGCATTCCCCTGCATGACAATGATTTTCTTTTGTGGGTCAATGTCGCGAATGAGCCCAAAACAGGTTATGTGGATCAGCTCACCCTGGACGCAAAAAATTTCAATACTGCCCTGCCCTGCGCCGTCATAGGTATTGGCGGCGGTTCTGCCATGGACCTTGCCAAATCCGTCTCTTTGATGCTCACCAATGAGGGATCATCCACCGACTACCAGGGATGGGACCTGATCAAGAACCCTGCGGTATGGCACGCCGCTGTCCCCACCCTTTCCGGTACCGGCGCTGAAGTCTCCCGGACCGCCGTACTCACCGGACCCGAAAAAAAACTGGGACTGAACTCCGATTATACGGTGTTTGACCAGGTGGTGCTGGACCCTGAACTGACCAAAGGCGTGCCCAAAGACCAGCACTTCTACACCGGCATGGACTGCTATATTCACTGTATTGAATCTTTGCAGGGTACTTATATCAATGAATTCTCCAAAGCCTATGGAGAAAAATCCCTGGATCTTTGCCGCCAGGTGTTTGTGGATAACCACCCGGACTCGGCTGACAAACTTATGATGGCATCCTTTTTCGGCGGCATGAGCATTGCGTATTCCCAGGTTGGCGCCTGCCATGCCCTGTCTTATGGACTGGCCTATGTGCTTGGCACCCATCACGGCGTGGGGTGCTGCATCACCTTTGACACCCTGGACGAATACTATTCCGACGGCGTAAAAGAATTCCGCACCATTATGGAAAAAACAGGGGTGGACATTCCCAGGGGCCTGACAAAGGATCTTACAGAAGATCAGATGGAGACCATGATCAGTGTGGCCCTGGGTCTGGACCCGCTGTGGGAAAACTGCCTGGGCAAGGACTGGAAAACGATCATGACCCGTGATAAGGCGCGCAGCCTTTTTGAAAAGATGTAAGCCATGCCCATTGCAGTGATCCCAGCGCGTTTCGGTTCCAGCCGGCTTGGCGGCAAGCCGCTGGTTAATATTGCAGGCAAGCCCATGATCCAGCGGGTGTATGAGCAATCCCAGAAATCATCCGTGGTAACAAGAACCATTGTCGCCACGGACGATGAACGTATTGTCAGTGCCGTGAAATCGTTTGGCGGAGACGCCGTAATGACCCCGGACACCTGCCGGTCAGGCACGGACCGGGTGGCAGAAACAGCCAAGATGCTGGGGGCGGCCAACGAAGATATCATCATTAATATCCAGGGGGATCAACCCGTGTTTAACCCCAAAAGCCTTGATGATTTGATTCGCCCTTTTGAGGAAGATCCCGGCCTTGCCATGTCCACGTTGGCGTATAAAATCCAAAATCCCAGGGAAATTACAGACCCCAAGGATGTAAAGGTCGTCTTTAACCGACAGGGGTTTGCCATGTATTTCTCCCGGGCC
>JAKSBO010001173.1 GCA_022361095.1 Desulfobacterales bacterium
AAGCCGGACTCTTTTTTCTGTGTCTCGCTATGCCCCCAATGCCTGTTAAAAAGCACGGAAAAGAAAGGATCCTCTTTCATATCAGCGTACACGAAAAAACGTTTCCAATCCATTTCACAGATGCAGGCCTGGGTAAATTCCCGAACCCGGATAAAATGGTTCAGCACTTTTAAAGGGGGAAAAGAGATCAGGCCGAATTTCTGTCTTATTTCGGCGCCTTTCTGATCTTCAGCAAGCATTCCTACCTGTGAGAAGGGTCCCCAGTTAATGCTAGATCCGGGTAGTCCCATTGCCTTTCTATAGTGGGCCAAGACATCCAAAAAGCTGTTGGCTCCGGCATAAGCACTCAAGCCACGACCTCCCCATAAAGAGGAAATTGAAGAAAATAAGACAAAATGATCAAGAGACTCTTCGCGGGTTGCGCGATGTAAATTCCAGGCACCTTCCACCTTAGGGGCCATGATGTCTTTTACCTGGTCAATATTTTGATGAAGTATATCTCCCCTCCCCTGTATGCCGGCCAAATGAAAGACGCCTTTCAATGTGGGCATGGTTTCCCGGACATCGGACAATGCCTTTGAAAGCGCCTCAAAGTTATTGACATCCGCTTTTTTGCCCAGGATTTGAACCCCTTGTTTTTGAAGTTCATCAATTTTTTTACATGCCAATGAACCGGGATCATTTCTACCCAGCAGCACCAGATGTTTAACGCCAAGTGAAACCATCCAGCCGGCAGTTTCCATCCCAACCCCACCGAATCCACCTGTGATAAGATAGGTGGCGTGGGAATCAAACCCCCAATTTTCATCCGTAGATTGAAGACCGTCATGGGATGGACCGAGGGGCAACAGTTTTGGAACATACAGACGATCATGCCTCAGTGCTGTTTCCCTTTCAATTGTGCCGGACCGCAACGTTTCCCAAAATGATTTGAGCTGATTTGAACCACCGGTTCCTTCCAGATCAAAAATACGACTATTCAGCTCAGGATGCTCTTTTTCCAGACATTTTTGTATAGCCCACAAAGGTGCCTGGGTCACATGCACCAAATCGTTTTCAGTCACTGCCTGGGCCCCCCGGGTCAAAAAACAAAAGTGGTCAACTTTATGGCCGGAGGAAACAATGGCCCGAACCAGTTCTACAGTGTCTGAATAAGCTGAAAAAACCTTGTCTCCTATTTCTTCTGCGGCCAGGTTTTCCGGAGATAGAGAATCAATTCCCCAGCACTGGATAATACCGGTGACCGCCAGATCATATTCGGGCAATTTTTCTGAAAGGACATGTTCAAATGTTTTCTGTAGCGGTGTATCTATAAAAACGTTCTCGTTGGAATCAGTTGTATTGCGGTGAATACGCAAGTTCCCGTTTCTATGCAGCATGGCCCAGTCGCCGCCGTCGGCCTGGATATGCTGGACCAGTACTTCGGCAACGCCCTCCTGATCACCGAGGACGAGCCAACAACCTGCCGGAAATGGTTTAGAATCGGTTTGAGAATTCTTTATGTCAAACTGTTGCCATTGAATCCTGTAGCACGGCGATTTTTCGGCATCCCGTAACACAGCACTGGCGGATGCCTGACGCATATGGGTGCCAAGCATCTGGGCCAGGATATTACCCTGTTGATCAAACAATTGGAAATCTGCGGTAAAATCCGAATCACCCCAGTTTTTCCCGGAACGGATGGAAACATGGCACCATATTTCCTTTAAGATATCGGAACTATAATGGATTACATCAAAACCAATGGGCAGAAAAACCTTGTCTCCGATCGAGTCTTCTGCCTGGCTCAATGGGATGGCAAACATGGTTTGAAGGCAGGGTTCGAAAATCGAAGGATGGTATCTGCAAGTCTCTGCTTCAGAAAGAAACGCGTCTGAAAAGGTTATTTTTGCCAGGGCATTGCTGTCACTTGTCCGGATCTCCTGAAACTGCCAGGGGTTTTCCCCTGCATCGCCCGTGATATTCACCATGGCATATAGATCTCTGGTAAACCGGGGAACATCATAGGCATGTTCACAGATTTTTTTGATGCCTTCAAAAGAGTTGGCAACCCTGGACTCGCCTTCAACTGCAATTTCTCCGGATACATATTTTTTCCAGTCACGCCCTGGCTGATCAGGTGGTTCTTCTTTGCAAAAAATATTAAATCGGGTATTGTCCGGTCCGTCTGGGTCCAGCACAACTTGCAATTTTAAGGCAGGTTGATTCTCGGGTATCACCATGGCCCCGTGCAATGTCATGTTTTTCAATACTAAATGCCCGGTCCCCAAATGGGTTTTACCTGCAGCCAGGACCATTTCCCAAAAAGCCCCCACAGGAATGACTATTTCCCCGTGAATTTGATGTTCTTTCAGAAACGGATATGAGGCAAGGGAGACCTCAAACTGAAAAACCGGTACTGCACAAACCACCTGGCGTCCCGAAAAAGGCATGGGAGTCTCTTCATGGTCTTCTTCGTAAAACATTGAATCCGTCAACCGGTGTTGATTTTTTTGCCAGTGCCTTTTGCGTTCAAAAGGATAGGTCGGCAAAGATATACGACTGGGATTGCTGTCAACAAAAAACCCCTTCCAGTCAATGGCAGCGCCATGGGCATACAATTTTCCCAAGGCGTTTAGGAGAAGCCGGCACTCGCTTTTATCCGCCCATGACGTGGGCAGGTGGTAATGGGGTTGCAGTGTGTGGGAATCAGAGACAATACTTGCTATCCAATCATGGTCAAACGGTTGTACCTGAGCATCAAAGCCCACTTCCGGCGCAATCCCGTCACCGGCATGGCCTTGAAACAAATTTAGGGATGTTTCTTCTTGGACCGCAACGGATAACTGCTGATGTAAATCATCCGTTGACGCCGCAATGGCGGCAAACCGGTAGGGGAAATGAGATCTGCCTGTAGCGGCAGTAAAGCAGATATCCTGGATATCGGTATCAGGATTGTTCTCAAGAAAGAGGCAATGGTTGTGAATCTGCATCTTCAAGGCCTCTTGGGTTTTTGCGGAAAGGGTAAGCAAATGAAGCGGGTGTTGTGA
>JAKSBO010000294.1 GCA_022361095.1 Desulfobacterales bacterium
GATATCGATGAAAATCTGGATCTCTTATCCCTGCAGATCCCCACTTCTTTCTCACCAAAGGTGATTCAGGCCAGTGACAAGTTGTGCAAAACAACGTCCATGATATTTGATGATCCCAAAAGAAAAGATCTGACCGGCCTGCCCTTAATTACCATTGACGGCCAGTCCACCCAGGATTTTGATGACGCCATCAGCCTTGAAACAACGGAAAATGGGTATCGGCTCGGCATTCATATTATCGATGTCGGGGCCTTTATTCGCAAAGGGGATCCTGTTGATATGGCTGCCAGGGAGCGCGCCTCCTCCATTTATATGCCTGACGACAAACTGCCCATGATCCCCCCCAGCCTTTCCGAAGACCTGTGCAGTCTCAAGGAAGGCCAGTTACGGCCGGGGGTTTCAACCCTGGTTCATATGAACCGTTTTTTTGAAGTCCAGGACTATAAAATTGTGCCGTCAGTGATCAAGGTCCGCCAGCAGATGAGTTATACCGAGGCCAACATTGTAAACGGTAAGAACGACCCCATCACCACGCTTTACAAAATGGCAACCGTACTGCGGGAAAAACGCCTGAAAGCCGGAGCCATCCAGATCACCCTGCCCGAGGTCAATGTATGGCTGGATGAAAACAAAAATATCCATTACGCCAAAGTGGACCGGGAAAACCCCTCCCGGATGCTGGTCTCGGAGATGATGATTCTGGCAAACACCCTGATGGCCGAATTTTTGAAAAACAATGATATGCCTGGGGTATTCCGGGCCCAGGCACAGCCCAAGCAGCGTATTTTTAAAGGCATCGAAACGGAACTCATGCCCAACTTCCTCCAGCGCAAACAATTAAGCAGGGCCATGATAATCACCCATGCCGAGCCCCATGCCGGACTTGGCGTTCCTGCCTATGTCACGGCCACCTCCCCTATCAGGCGCTACCATGACCTGCTTACCCAGCGCCAGATCAAAGCGATATTGGGTATCGGAACCCCCTATTCATCCCATGAACTTGATAATATCCTTACAGCCATTTCCGTGGCGGTATCCAATACAGGACGTATCCAGGCTGCCCGTAAACGCTATTGGTTGATTAAATATCTCCAGGATTTAAAAGGAAAGAATTTCGACGGCCTGGTCCTTGATTCATACAGGGACCACTACAATGTCCTGCTCAAGGAGTTTATGCTGGAATCCAGGCTGCCGGCATCCGGGCTTAAGCTCAAATCAGGGGATCGGATTCAAGTTACGATCCAGCATGCGGATGCACGGCGCGGCCAGTTGACGTTATTTGCCGTTTGAGAGTAGATCTCGTCATACGGTTGATCTCTTTAATTATTTTGATTTGAAAATTTTTCATAGAATCAATTCAATATATAAAATTTAGGCTTGCGTTTCTTTGTCCTGGGTTGTTAATCTCCAATTAAATTTTTAACGATTCATATCTTCTAAGATCTTCTCGTGGGATGATACTATATTGGCTGATTCGATAGCATTTTACATTTCAATCATTTTATTTCCTTTTATATATTTTAGGATTATCAGGCAAAAAATTCGTTATGTACAAAAAAGGCGATCCTTATCTGAAAAATGCCCCAATTGTTATGGGAAAAGAAAACAAATATACTATATAAACCATCCTGAATTTTTACTCACGACTCTTATTTGGGCATGTTTTTTCTGGGTTCCTGGTTTTATCTACTTTATGGTTAATTGGAATAAAAAAGTCTGTAAAATCTGTGCTAAAAAATTTTGATAGATTCATTTAATACATTAAACTCCTGATTTTTCAGAAGTCCATCAAACTCAATTTAATAGAACAAATTGTTGAATTAGAAGAGTGGCAGGCTCCGACAGATCCGGGGGAAGGTTTGATAATATAGAAACTTATTGGTGGCGTTTCCCGGCAGACACAATACCTGGTGGCCGGATAATTTCAGAAAAAGAATTCAACCATACCATGATTGCTTAGTCAATTTCAGATCACCAAAAACCGATTTCTGCGCTCCTGAAAAGAAGGAGTATGTTCTATAATTCTGATTCCTTAAAATATTGATCATAATCATTATTCCCATCTAAAAATGCTTGTTGCATTTTTATCTATGCAGAACTTGAGTATACAGGTCTCTCCAGACCCGGGAAGGATAATCATGTTGCCTTCAAAACTTTCGTTCCTTTTGTAGTCCTTCCATGGTGCTTTTTTGTTCATATTTCAACCCTTTTCA
>JAKSBO010000943.1 GCA_022361095.1 Desulfobacterales bacterium
CATATTCTATTGTTTCCTGTAGATCAAGATTAAAAAACTCTTTGAACTCGATTTTTGATACACCTCTTTTATACCCTCCAAAAAGACCGAACTCGATATTCTTGCCCCAGTCTATTTCAGGTTTGAATCTGACTCCTGATAGTACTGCTGAATCATTACGGGTGTAATTGACTACTTGTCCTAGATTACCCTTGCCGGAATCTCCCAATCTTCCGTCCCATTCAGCCTCGACGTTACCGTCGCCATCACCTAGAGATCTCTCATAGTAGACTTGTCCAAAAAAGGTTTTATATTCACCTAGAAAACCAATTTTTATTGATGGGAAATTAACGTCAAATACTTTGGTATTTGCTGCGCTATATTCGTAAGATCTTAAACCAATCTTTATTTCCGGATAAATGCCGTGATTCTGATGTGATCCAATGAACTCCCGGGATTCTTTATCGGCAAATGTGACGTTTGGAAAAAGTCCACATACTAAAGTTATACTGAAACTAATAAGCCAAATTGTATAAATAGATGGTGGCTTGATGTTGATGGTTTGTTGAGTCTTTTTCATATGAAAAGCCGCAGTGCTATCGTTGTTCATTCGATATATTTCTGAAGGAGTGGATGTCAAATTCCACTAAAATGGATAATTAAAAAAATTCATCTTATTGGAACTAATTTGTGATTTAGTATATTTAATTAGAAGTTTATCTGTGTGTTAAGCCTGCTTGTTCTAGTTATTTCAAATTAATAAGAGAACACGAAGCGAGCGTGCCTTTTTTTAATAAAAAATGCATCTTTGCTTATATTTGTATAATACATAGGCGTTTGTTTTTTGTTGGTTCTTGTTCCAACTTCCTGTCTTATCAAGTCGAACACTCTTTGAAGCCTTAAACCATCCATCTGAGTTACTATTTTATAAAACGCTTCAGCATAATAACCGTTGTCTTCTGCTAACTTTCCTGGTGATGTAGAAAATGCCACAAGGCTTTCTGGGTCAGGTGTTACTTCGGCCAATCCTCTATCAAGTTTGTCCTTTGAAAACCCTTCACTGCGACATGCGTCTAGTATTAAAATGTTTATCCTTCCTTTATGTTCCTTATCTTGATTAAGTAAAACATTACCTAGCATTACTGCGTTTTTTTCATTCAGATCAGATGGTTTTAAGATCTTTGCATTTGTTGGTAATAGCCAGTTTATGCGGCCTCGCTGCATAGCATGTCCTGAGTAGTAGAAAAGTGCCATGTCTGCCTTTTTTGCAGCAGAATTGAACTTCTTTATTACGTTCATCATCTCATTTGTATTCCGATATTCTGTATGAGAACTATCTTCTGGAAAAATAGTAAAATTTGCCATTTTTAATGCTTCTCTTACAATTTCCGCATCTCTAACCGTATTATTTAACTTTGTCTGGTGGGTGTATTCTTGATTGCCAATTACTAGTGCCACCCGATTTTCAGACGTTGAACAACCATTGAGTAAAAGTATTGCCAAATAGGCTAGATACATAAGGTGGGTGGTTGTGTTTACGTGTTTTTTAATCGAAGGTATACGCATCAGCAACCACTCCTTTGATTAATAAAAAATCAGATGAAACATCGATAACAGCATCCCCAATTTTGTCGATTAAATACAAAATTTTGCCGCCCCATGAGTCAAATACTATAATTCCGATTTCTTCATCACTGGCAGTATGTTGATATTCTTTTATAATTGTTGATATTGCTTCTGGAGGATAACCACTTAAATCCCCTATAAGTATTCTATTAATATCAGTACTATTCTTTGCATTAAATGGTGCGTTAAATGAAACAAGGAACGGTCCATCTTGAGTTCTCAGATTATTAATAGCATTTGTAATCTTTGGCTTCTGTTCGTCAGATATTCCTAATTTTCTAAGAGATCCCTCATTCTCTAATAGATCCATAATGCTAAATCTAAGTTCGCTGGATTTTTGGAAATCAAATTGATCAACTCTGTTTGCATCCTTCTTAAAATCTTCTCTGATCGATGGGTAAATAAATAGATTATGATTGGACTTTTGAGCCTCAGAAATTACCTCTGCAGTAGTATGGCTCAAAACCAACTCCAACAGTTTGTCAATGCGTTGTCGTGTTTCAATGTCTCCACCAACGTTTACATCACGACCCATTAATATATACGTATACATACCAAATCCTGAAGGAGGGGGCTCTTTAAAGAGAGTAAAATAGGAAATACCCATTTCATCACCCTTGTAGCCTTGCTCGTTATCTATAGGTCTTGGTTCGTATGTTGTACAAGAGGTTGTTAATAAGATTAATGTTAAGTAAATAAATAGGCGAAATATGAATAGGCTCATCACTGATATTCCCCCTGAATTGTGTCACGAAGTGCTATTCTTTTTTTTGCAAATA
>JAKSBO010000872.1 GCA_022361095.1 Desulfobacterales bacterium
TTGTCCAAAAATGTTTATCTCTTTTTGGCGATGATCATTTTTTCCTGGAGTTACAGGACAACGGACTGAAAAAGAATCAGGAGATGATTGCTGAACTGATACGCCTTTCCAAGGAAACCGGGGCACAATGTGTGGCCAGCGGCGGAAGTTTTTATATCGATAAAAAAGACGCCATTGCATGTAATACACTCCGGCAGGCACATGGCAATAAATCATTGGATGGCGATGGGTACTATTTTAAATCTCCGGAAGAGATGTCGTCTCTGTTTTCAATGGTCCCCAATGCGGTGCGGGCCAGCAGAAAAATTGCCGACAGATGCACGGTTTTGCTAAATGAGGATCAGTGCAGTCAAATATCGCGCAATGACGATGATTTATCCATTATCCGGCAGCTGCAGGGATGTATCACGCCAACGTGAGCCGTTAGAGCGAACACGCCTGGACGGATAAGTAAAACGCCTGACCCCGCCAAGGGGCCAGGCGTTTCTGAGGCTGACTAAAAATCTTTAAATCCATCATTGTCATCAAACGAAATAGCCTGGCCCGGGTGGGCCTGTTTCGGGGTTTGACCCAGTTGCATTGTATTTGATGGCCTGGATTGCGGGTTGGCAGAAATTTTTTTAACCCCATCACGCCCCCCATGGTTCCGGCTTGAATTTTTCTTTCCCGTTACCAACGTCAAAAGATCATTTACAAAATCCTTGAGTTGTTCTGCCTGTGCGTTCATCTCCTCTGCCGCAGATGCGGATTCTTCCGAATTGGCAGCATTCTGCTGAACCACACGGTCCATCTCAGCGATAGCCGTATTTACCTGGGAGATCCCCTCGGACTGCTCTTTTGAGGCTTCAGAAATTTCAGCAACCAGCTGGGCCACCTTTTGGGAACTTTCTGCCACCTGGTGAAACGCCTCGTTGGTGGAGACAGCGATTTTAGATCCGTCATTGACCTTTTTGACGGTGCCTTCAATCAACTCTGCCGTATCCCTGGCCGCATCAGCCGCCCGCATGGCAAGATTTCGGACCTCATCGGCCACAACGGCGAACCCGGCACCGGCCTCCCCGGCCCGGGCAGCCTCTACCGCAGCGTTCAGGGCAAGCAGATTGGTCTGGAAAGAAATCTCGTCAATGGTTTTGATAATCTTGGATGTCTCTTCACTGGCTTTGGAGATCTCTTCCATGGACTGGGTCAGCTCGATCATGGATTGATTGGCGCCGGCAACAACGCCATTGGACGCTTTCATTAAAGCATCCGCATGGGTGGCATTTTCGGCATTCCGTTTTGTCATGGAGGCCATCTCCTCCATGGAAGAGGAGGTCTCTTCAATGGAAGCGGCCTGCTGGGAAGAGCCTTCAGCCATGGACTGGCTGGAGGAAGAGACCTCATTGGCGGCAGCAGCCACCTGCGCCGCACCTTCACCCAACCCGGTACTGATCCGGGTCAAAACACTGATAATCCCCTTAGCAATGACAAAGGCCAGCAGAACGCCGGCAATAATGGCAATTGCTGCAATAAGCGCCACATTTCTTTTGGTGGTTGTAGCCGCTTTCAGCATCGCCTTATCCGTGAGCATATTTTTTTTAACCTCTTGCCTGAGTTCTCCTAAAAGATGCTGGACTTTTTTCAAATTGGGAGCGGCCTGATCTGCATAAATGGCAGAAGCCTTGCCCTGCCCTTCCAAAAGGGCCTGGGCCCGGTTCTGGAATTTATTCAGCAGTTCTTTGGTTTTATTCAGCGCCGGCAGGGCCTGGGTTTGAAATATCTCAATGGCAATCTCCCGGCCTTGCATAAGCTCTTCTTCGTAATCAATGGCCTGGTCAAAAAGCCCGGCAACGGTTTTAAGATATCCTTCCGTTTCCGAAGTAAAGACAGACGCGGCAGCCTGTATATTTCCGGTTTTTATAAAATTGTTGATTTTGAGGGCACTTTCATGCAGTTTTCTATGGGGCTGCCTCACTTGATAAAAAATAGATTTAAACCGCTCATTTTCAGCCATGAGGCCGGCGGTTTCCTTTGATGCCAGCCATTTCCCAAAACCGCATTTTTCAGGATCGGTTTCAACATTAAAAGGGGTCTGGGTTATTATGCCGACACTGACCTCTTCGGCCCATCGCCTGTGGTCGTCCATCCTCATACGCAGGATGTTGCGCAACCCTGAATGGACCTGCTGATAGGAATCAATGATTTCCTTTGCCGAATCGTGAAGCCGTTTATGGGGTGCCTTGATCTGTTCCATGAGGGTTGCCAAGGTCACATCTGATGCCGCTGTTTTGGCTGCCGCATCACTGTAGAGCCATTTGCCGAATTCACACAGGGTGTGGTCGGTCTGCACCTCAATAGCCGGCGCATTTTCCAAAAGCGCCTTCTGGATTTTTGCGGCCCACTCCAGATGGTCCACCAGCTTGCTTGCAATAAACCCCGGGAGTGCAGGATCTGCCGGGCTGAACACCGCATCAATCTCAATGGCTGATTCATGAAGCAGGCGATGGGGTTCCTCTATTTCCTTAAGCAGGGGAGCCAGGGAAGGCACCATGGCCTCGGCGTCTTTCCGGCCCTTACCGTAAAGCCATTTGCCAAACCGGCATTGGGTATGATCGGTCTGCACAGTCAACTTTGTAACCTTCTCATCGGTTAAGAGTTTGTTGACCTCCCCGATCCAGTTCAAATGGTCTACCTCTTTTTGGGCCAGTTCCCCGTCCAGGGCCTTACCGTCAATGACTTCGGATGCATTTTTGACGATTCCGCCGACACCGGTGAAACTCAATGCCCCCAGTATAATCAAAAGACAGATGACAATGCCAAAACCAATGGATATCTTTTTCCCTATGGTCAATCGCGTCCAGTGCATACCTACCCCCTCCTTTTGAGTAATCACGCTATAAATATTTTATAGACTGTCGATATTCTGATATTTTCTTACCCTAGTTTCCTGTCCGGATCGGACAGGCCCTATCTCAAATACAACGTTCACCACAAAGCCACAACCGGATCGGCTTTATCGCGAAAGTTGATAACCCATTTTACGAAATAAGGAATTTGTGTAACAAAGGACTACGGCATCATGCCGATGCTATTTTTTCTCAAATACTAAATATATACGTTATAAATATCATAAATGATAGACAAATCAACTTTGAAACGCAAGGGTTCCGTAAAAAATGTGGAATAGGATGATTATAGGTTCACTATTGTAATTTCTCTGATAACGTGTCAAAAAAAACAATATGAGATATGAAGGCCCAATATATCGCCCTCCCAGTGAAGCGGATTCACTCTTAATTCAGGCCACGGTCGGATGCCCCCACAATAAATGCACCTTTTGTACGATTTATAAAAACGGCATACGTTTCAAAATCAGGCCGGTTAAAGATATTATGCAGGATATATATTCTGCATCCAAAACTTATGGCCTGAATGTCAAAACACTTTTTTTCCCGGCAGGAAATACCATTGCCATGAAAACGGATGATTTGGCTGAAATCTGTATCTATGCCCGCAAAATTTTCCCTGATTTAGAGCGGATAACGGTTTACGGCTCGTCCCAATATATTCATCAAAAAGGACTAAGCGGCTTAAAGCGGTTGGCAGATGCCGGGTTAAACCGGGTTCATGTGGGCCTTGAATCCGGCAACGACGATGTTCTGCGCCATGTGCAAAAGGGCGTAGATGCCAAACGCCAGATCGAGGCAGGTCAATGGGTCGTTGCCGCCGGATTGGAATTAAGCCTCTATGTTGTATTGGGGTTGGGCGGTGTGGTTTTAACTGATGCCCATGCAGATGCAACGGCCAATGCACTCAACCGGATTAATCCTGACTTCATCAGGCTTAGAACCTTTGTACCCAAAATCAACACACAGATGCTGGACGAGGTTGAGTCCGGTAAATTTAAGATGCTGGGCCCACATGGTATTTTAGAAGAAACCGAACGCTTGGTTCGACAGTTAAATGTGACCTCATATTTAGCCAGTGACCATTATACAAATTATATTAATGTTTGCGGCAAACTGCCAGAATCCAAGGAAAAAATCATAAAGCAGATCAGGGCGGAACATCAGTTCCCCGAGTCTCATTTTCGACCTTTTTTTATTGGCGAGCAATAAAATCAAAAAGCCTTCGGCAGTTTGCCGAAGGCTTTTATTTTTAAGTGGCGTCCTAAGTGGATTCGCCCCCCTGTCGCAGGCGTGAAAGGACTTCGGTGCTATCCCATAATTACTGGAGCACGGGATTTCTCCTTGCAACGGACACAAAAAAGCTCATCGAATACAAGGAGCTTATTATGGATAATAATGCACTATGTTGGACTTGATATCCACAAAAAAAATCATCGCTTTTTGCATTAAAACTTTTAGTGGCGCCACAGTAAATCAGGGAACTGTCCCGACGTAGAGTTTTACCCTCCTTGGACGGGCGGAACGCTATCCAAAGTATTTCCATGTCGTTTTTTCTTATTCACCTAAAGGTCACAACGATATTTAAAGCGAAATATGGTGCTTGATTAAGTCCGAATTCGGGCCTATATTGAATATAAAATAACATTATTAAAAGAGGAACCATGAAACAGATAAACATATCTCAAGATATTATTTCTCTGTCAGATTTTAAAAATAAAGCATCAAAAATGCTCCATAACATTCAAACGTCACATCGCCCCCTTGTTATCACTCAAAACGGCAAGGCAGCAGCCGTCCTGATATCTCCATCAGATTTTGACCTTTTGACTGAACAGGCCGGTTTTACAAATGCGGTGAATAGAGGGTTGAGTGATGTTGAAAATGGACGAATATTGCCGGATGAAGATTTGGACAATATATTTTGAAGCTCTTTTGGACTGAGACAGCCAAGCAGGACCTGTTATCAATCAAGCAGTATATAGCCACGGACAATCCCGCTGCAGCAAAACGATGGATTGAAACCTTGAGAAAACGTGCAAGGAAAGCGGTTCATGCGCCTCTTTCGGGCCGTAAAGTTCCTGAATTTTCACGAAACGATATTCGTGAGCTGATTGAGGGAAATTACCGTATCGTTTATCAAGTCTTTTCAGATAAATTAGTGGTACTGACCGTTTTTGAGAGCCACCGCCTTTTTCCGGTCGAAAAGGTACACCAGATTTGATTTGCTGTTAAGAACTGAGAGAGGATAACGCCAATTTTTTTGTCAGAAATACAAAAAGACTCCCAGCAAAACGCTGAAAGTCTTTATTTTTAAGTGGCGTCCCCAAGGGGATTCGAACCCCTGTCGCAGGCGTGAAAGGCCTGTGTCCTGGACCGGGCTAGACGATGGGGACGCATGGACTTTTTTAAGATTATATGGCGAGAGTGACGAGACTCGAACTCGCGACCTCCAGCGTGACAGGCTGGCGTTCTAACCAACTGAACTACACCCCCGCATATCCTAAAA
>JAKSBO010000378.1 GCA_022361095.1 Desulfobacterales bacterium
CTTGAAATGAGGTTATAAAAAGGAATTTAGATATCAGGAAGGTTCAACTTTGCATACCCCTCTTCAATAAAAAGATTTTAATGCGTTTGCCCTGTCTATGATCTTTGATAGCCGAAGCAGAATCGTTGCATCGGGACTGGAAAAAAACAGTTTTGAAAATCGCGCTTCAGATGATTTAAGATTTGTCCTCATTTTGCAGGCCGGGAAACAGATTTATGGTATCGTATGTCTGCTGAATGAAAGTCTGCATCTGATCTGGATTGCCCGGTTCCAGTCCCGGGTCAGTTACTGCTTTCCCGTTCCAGTTCAACCAGTCCTTTTAACTGCTGGATAACGCCTTGCTTCACTTTCCGGTTCCGGATCTTGCGGAATGTTTTCAAAAGGGTACGTTCTTCCGGGGTAAAAACAGGGGAAGTGACCGGTTCAGGGCTTCTTACATGATAAACCGGCCCGGGTTCGTTCACCTTATCAGATTGGGGCGGGGGCGGGTAGAATATCTGGGCGGGGACCCCGAATGCCTCGGCAATCTGCTGAAGCCGGCTTACCGAAATAGCGGTAGCGCCTTTCTCATATTTTTGGATCTGCTGAAAAGAGAGATTAATCTTTTCGGCCAATTCAATTTGAGAAAGTCCGTATTTTATTCTCATCGACTTAATATTTAAGCCGATTTGTTTGTTGATTGTCGACATATTCCTATTATCACTGCTCCCAACAGGGTTAAGTCTGATAAATATCCTAGCAGGCGGCCAAAATCCAATAACCAGCAGTTGTATTTTTTTATTGACTAATATCTCCTTGTGGTTGTATGTGTAGGTACGTATATGAACCGCAGATCCGTATTCCGTTGTCTTCCTGTTTTACTTGAGCAGATTCTGCATTCAAAAAAATCATCTGCCCCGGGAGGTGTGAAAGATGAAATCCATACTTTGGATTGATGATGAACCCGTTATCAATGATATGGGGGTCCTGCTTCTCAAAAAAATAGGCTACAAGGCCAAGGCGTTGTACGGCGGAATTGAGGCGCTCTCTATTTTCGGTGCCCGGCCCCATGCTTTTGACTTGGTGATTACAGATTATATGATGCCGGACATGAGGGGGGATGAACTAACTCGACAAATCCGTGAGATCCGGCCCGACATCCCCGTTGCCCTTTGTACCGGGTATGCGGGCATCCCTGCCCCCGTACTTACTAAATGGGGCATTGACGCACTCCTGACCAAGCCCTACAGCGTCGAAACAGCCACCCGCTTAGTCCGCAATCTTCTGGGTGAATCCGGACAGAACCACAAGGGGAAAATCGTTCCCGGGATAATCTGGCCCGAAAGCTGCCATTAAAGGCGTCTCTTTAAAGTAATCAAGGCCTGGCGGCCGGAGCGGTACCATTATTAATAGAGTTAATAAAAAAGAGTATAGTTGTTTAAAGTTTTTTTGTTTGCCTTGACATTCCCGGTGACAAGGGCCGAGGGAATTGGGTGTGCAACCGGTCTTGGGATTTTAGCCACACCCGGATTAAATCCGTCTGTTCCGTAAAGTCTTACAAAAACGGAATCAAAGCGTATTAAAATTGTTCCGGCTAATGCTGCTGAAAATTCCTTCATTACGGGTTCCTTTAGAAGTAGTTTTGTCATGATTACAGTATTCATATAGCCTTCATCTATTAAATCAAGCTACATGGTATGATTTTAAAAAGGCGGATTTGGAATATTCTGTCCATACCGAGGAAGCGAACCGTACAACGTGTTTTCTTTGCTGCTCCGGCGCTTAATAGGACGAAATTTAAAGCTGCATGTAAAAAAGACGGGAAACGGTTACCTGGCTGGAAAAAAGCTCACAAATAGTCCGACGGCTTTTATGATGACTACAAAATTTCTCAGCATATTAGTTATAGCTGTTGGGAGACAACGAAAATTAGCAAAGCCGCTAAATAATATTCAGGTTCGGTATCTTAGAGCCTTGGACGTCACACCAGAATGCTTTTTTATGCTGTAAGGGTTGTGCGGTTGTCGAATACATTATCAAAGAACCATAATAATGAGTGCGGAATGTACGGTTTATAATAGCGTAGTCACCTTCACCTCCCTTGGATTTGGAGACATAACACCAGCACTCCCCGCTGCTGCCCGATGGGTATGGCAGAGGTTATAGTCGGCTACATAATGCCGGGTGGGTTGATTTCAATATTTGCCACAAAGTTGGCGAGGCGGAGTTAGGGGCGGGGGTATTAACGATACGATCAGCCAATCTATCCTGGTAAGTCATCCCTATTCAGGAGGGTGAGGGAGGGAGCCTCAGCGATGGGAAAGGGTATCCCGATTCTATAAATAATAATCACTCCGGTTGGGTTTTCTGTACCAAAACGACTGAAAAACGCTATAAAACCAAAAAAGCCCCTGAAACCAGGGGCCATTGTAAAGTCTGGTAGCGACGCAGGGAATTGAACCCCGGACACTGCGGATATGAGCCGCATGCTCTGACCATCTGAGCTACGTCGCCACAAAAACCAGGATTAGATAGCACAATGTTTGCGTTTGTGTCAAATAAATTTTTAATTTATTTTAAATGGTGCATTTCATACATGGCCGATCTATCTAATGTTTGGATGAAAAGTTGCCCGGATGCAAGGCGCAAACAAAGTTGGGACCGGAGCGTACTATTATAGTACGTGAGGATTGCAGCTTTGTGCAGCAACGCCGCAGGCGGGTGCCTTTTCGTTCAAACACTATCTATTCCTGAGCAGGCTCAAACCCCTCTAACGCTACGGTGAAGTTGGCCAGGTCCTCGGGCAGATTGGAAAAAATCAGCATAAACCTGACTGACGCACCGGGTTTGATATTGACATTGATATTCTGATTTCCCTGTTTGACACCCATCTGC
>JAKSBO010000086.1 GCA_022361095.1 Desulfobacterales bacterium
GGGTCGTTAAAGGGGCGTATCCGTTATTGGGTATGCCCCTTTATATATGAAGGGAGGGAGGGAGAATGAATGGGGCGATATCATCTTGTCTCATTTAAAATGGCTTGTTAGTAAAAGTACGCGATGCTAACTTGTTGTTTGTCGAAAATTTGTGTCGGGGGTAGGAATAGCTGCGGCCCGGTTTTTATTATTCCATAGGTGCGCTTTAACAGGGCATTAAATTGACTCTTGCAAGCATGAACGATGAGTGCTTTATCTTCAATAAAATTGGTTTAGCTTCAACCTGTCTGAATTTGGTTGGATACTATCCAAATCATCATGTTATACAGCCATACTGTCGGATAATAAGTAGATAAACAGATCAATGCATTTTCATTTTGAGGGTTAAATAATCAATCATTTCAAAAAGTAAAAAATAAAATGAAGGGTAGGGCCAAATGAAGGCTGAAATTACGATTATCGGTACTAATATTTGTTGTCGGATTATTGAATCAGATCGTGAATATAAAATTGCGTTTTCTCAGGATACGCGCGATAAACTTTTGGTCTGGCAAAATTCTTATTCCCGGGCGATAAACACCGGGCAAAATGAAAAACTCCCAGCCATTGGGAAGGCTATGTTTGACTGGTTGAACCAGAGTCACTGGGCCGCCGAGTGGGCCAATGGACAAGGTGACCGTGAGGTAATAATTAGGGTTAATACTACTAATTTTGCTGAAGCCCGATTATTGCTGGATGCCCCATGGGAACTTCTTTTCAATGAAAACAATTTTTTAGCGGCTGACAAAACCCAAGACTATATTATTAATCGTAAGATTGCCTCCAGCACCGATTCTCCCCAGCCTCCGGCATATTCGGATCTTGCTGTAGCGTTTATGGCTGCTGCACCCGAGGGCCACAAGGAACTGGATTTTGAAGCGGAAGAAGCGGCCATACTTATGGCAACCCAAAATCTTCCACTCTCCCTGTGTGTTGAGGAAAGCGGATGCCACCGATATTTAAAAGACAAGCTGACCCTTGAAGGCCCATTTGAGGCTGTGCATCTTTCCTGTCATGGCAATATTTCATCTACGCTGGGACCGGTTTTATTGCTGGAAGATCCGGAAGGAAAACCGGACATCACCCTGCCTATTAATATAAAAGATGCTCTTGGTGAAACTAAAGCATCTCTCGTGTTTTTATCTGCCTGCCGAACAGCTGAAGCCAACCGGGAAGAAATTGAAAGAAAAGACGGTGATCCGCAACCTGCTGCATCAGATTCGTTTGCCCAGTTGCTGGTCTCTGCGGGGGTGGCCAATGTTGTGGGATGGGATGGTTCTGTATATGATTTGGACGCCACATCCTTTGCCAGTTTTTTTTATGATGAACTGGCCCGATATTCCACCATACCCTATGCCGTTGCCAAAGCCCGCCGACAATCCCTGCTGGCCCACCTTAATAATCCCCAAAAAGGCCGCCACTGGCACCTGGCCCGTTTGTATACTGGCAACCATGGGGGAGGGCAACTCTGCCAGAGGGGTAAAGACAAACGCCAATTGACCGTCGCAACCAGAAAAGAATTTTTGGACAGGGCTGAAAAACGGGTGCCGGTTGCCACGGCCCTTGAATTTGTCGGCCGCAGGCGGCAGGCCCAGAAAATAATGAGGTTATTCAGAGAAGATACCCATGCCGGTGTATTCGTCCATGGTATGGGCAATATCGGAAAATCTAGCCTGGCCGCCCGTTTGGCCGGACGGATGCCCCGCCTTAAACCAGTTGTAATTTATAAGGATTATGATGCACAGTCAATTTTCGAGCGGTTGGTACAAGCGGTCCCTGCTGCCGAGCGCCGATCTGTCCGTCAAGACTGGAAACAGACTGTTGATGAAGATCCGGCATCATTGCTGGAGGCGCTTGAAACGCTGCTTTCGTCGGTCTTCCAGACCGCACCTATTTTCCTGATTATCGATGATCTTGAGCAAATACTGGAAGAACCCACTCAGGGTAACACCGGGATTCATATTAAGGACGCTCCTGGAAACCCGGATGACTGGCGTATTGCCATAACCGCTGTGATTAAAGCATTTGAAGCATACGGACCTGTCGACTCCAAACTCCTTTTTACCAGTCGTTATCAATTTATTCTGCCGGACAAACAAAATAATGATATGGCTGGCCTTTTGGCGGCGGTTCAATTACCGCCGATGTCCACAAGGGAACGTGTCAAACAATGGAAAGCCGCCAAATTGATTTCAGGTTCTGCTTCCAAAACTACTGTTGAACCAGAAACAGAAATCAAACTGCTGGCGAAAATTATAGATTCCGCAGGTGGGAACCCGGGCCTGCAACAAATTCTTTGCCATCCACTACTATCAGGGGAAGCCCAGGTCGCTCAAACCGCATTGGATCAAATCCTAAAGTGGAAGAAAACCGGGGAAATCCCCATTGACGAGTCAAAAGCACAAGATTTTCTCATCCGCATTTCCATTGAGACCTATCAAAACGCTCTAACCGACACGCAGCAATCCCTCCTGCGCGTCTCTGCATTTTTTGCTGAAAATGTACCCATCCCGAAGACTGCTCTTTTGGCAACTGGTAGCGCTTGCGGCATTGATGATGTAATACCCGCTTTAAGCCGTCTTGTTGCACTGGGCCTAGTTGACCAGTTGGGCAATATCGATGACATATCCCACATGGCCGCCAACCCGCTGGCCCGACCACTGGTGGCAGCCCCATTTGCGGCAGATGAAAATAAGATGCTTGCCGATAATAGCTTTGATGCGCTTTGCCAGGCCTGGCAACGACGGGATGGGACATTTTCACCTGACCCACGTGCGGTTGAATTATCCCGGATTGCCCTGATGACGAATGTCCCTTTGGAGCACCTTGAAAATGCAGTGATCGCTGCAGCACAATTCTTATTTAATACGAAGAATAAGGCTCAAAAGGCGTTTTCTTTTTTGAAATCTGCAGTGGTCAAAATGGATGATGCCGGCCATCAACTGCAGCCGAAATTTATCATTCTTGGTGCGAATTGTGCTGAACGAATCGGTGAGCGGGATTTCCAACTGGACTTGTTAAAACGTGGAGAGACTCTGAAAACTGAAGATATTGTCGGTCGCGCCCAGATTATGTCTTTATATGCAGAGGCCACAATCGCTGATCAAGGGCCTGAAAAGGCACTTCAGACTTTAAACACAACATCTGAATTATTTAAAAATGAAGGTGATGAAAAATCTTGCGCCGTAACCATGGGTAAGATCGCAGATATCCTGCAACAAAAAGGGGATACCGACGAGGCTCTGCGCATTCGGAAAGAGGAAGAATTACCGGTTTACGACCGCCTGGGTGATGTGCGCTCCCGCGCCGTAACCATGGGTCAGATCGCAGATATCCTGCAACAAAAAGGGGATACCGACGAGGCTCTGCGCATTCACATGGATGAAAGATTGCCAACTGCAATTAAGA
>JAKSBO010000896.1 GCA_022361095.1 Desulfobacterales bacterium
GAGTAGGTCTGGGTTTCAATAACAAAGGTGGTGATGGCGGCATCTTTTGAGATAATGAAATTTTCATACATACGGTTGCCCAGGGCAAGCTCGCGAAGCTTTTCAAGGTCGGCCTCATTTTGGGGCCACGCCTCCAAAAAGTCCTCAACGATCAGTTCATCCCCTTCTCCCCGGGTATTTCGAATGTTCACAAGGCTGGTCACCTCATCCAAATAGGGAACATTGGCCTCAAGGTCCTTGTGCAGTTTTTTCACCCGGTCAAGGATGTCCAGGTCAAAGACATCCTTTGTATAGGCCATTACAATAATCAGCTCATCCCTGCCGAACTGATCCCGAAATTTGTTGTAATCGATCAGGGAGGCGTCCGTTTCATGGAAAAATCCCTCGGTGGAGATATCCACGGTAATCTTGGGAAGCCATGTGAACAACAGGCCCATTAGAACAAACACAACCAGCAGGACCTTTTTGGGATGATCATACACCCGGGCCCCGAGCCAGTAAAAATACTCACCGATCCGTTTTCTCATGTCATTCATGTTCAACTTCTCCCGATGGTTTCATGACCGACCGCATGACCAGTCCCAGGATTTCGCAAGAGGTGTCCGTGCCGGCCAGTTCAGACTCAAACGCACGGCTGAACTCGGTCTGGCCGGTGTTGCGGCTGGAATTGATGGTCAATAGATAGGCATTTGTGGAAATAATCATGAAATGCACCACAACCGGTGTGGCCTTCACAAAAATTCCGGCCGCCTCACCAGCTTTAAGAATCTCGGACAGGCAATTGAGGATCTTTGAAAATTCGGTCACCAGGGATTTTGAAATATGCTTTCCCCCGGTGGCGATCTCCCGCATCATGATGGGCGGCAGATAGGGATAGGCCGTCATGTCCTGTAAAAATCCTTTAACATAGGCCCTAAGTTTATCTGTTGGCGTGGTCTGCTCTTCCACAGCCCTGACGATGGCGTCAAACATGTTGCCGAAGGTCGTCTTGAGCACTGTCTCGTAAAGCGTTTCTTTGCCGCCGATATGGTAGTAGATACCGGCCTTGTTTACCCCGGCCCGCCGGGCGATCATATCCATTCTTGCACCGCCGTAACCGAATTCGGCAAAAACGTCTGTAGCCGAACTTAATATCCGTTCTTTTGTTTTTTGTGGTGTCATTTCATATTTAACCGTTTAGTTGAATTTTATGGTTAAACTAAATGGTTGAAAATAAAATGTCAACCCCCTTTCCGTGAAAATCCACGTGAACGTATTCTAACCGGCAACACCCTGTGCCTGGCTGTTCCTGCCCATTTTCCAATAATCAAATGCGGATTGACCACCGATCCTCGTCACGTTATTCCGTTTGCCCCAAACCCCATTAAAAATGGCGATGGTTCTAAAGCAAACATTTTTGCAAAAAAAACTTGACATATATACACCGAATGTCGTTATATATTTCATTCGTACAAAACGGAGCTGGAATAGAAATGACAAATGACAACATAACGGAAGAACAAATCAGCACGTTCAACCATGCCTTTCATACGCTTTGGTTTGAAATTATGACCAGCCGGCCGGAATTCAGGGCCAGGGATTTTAAAGGGCTGACCTTTACAGATATCTACGTCATCAGCATTGCCTATGAAGAGCCGGATACCATTTTAAAGGACATTCGGGAACGGCTGAAAATCCCCCAGACCACCTTGAGCAGTATCGTTGGCAAACTTGAAAAAAAGGGATACATCCACCGGGTGATTAACCCCAGGGATTACAGGTCCTTTTCCCTGAAGGTCACATCCAGGGGCAGGGAGATGATGAAAGCCCACAACAAATTGGATTATGAACAGAGCCGGCATATCCTGGGAATCTTGGATGAAGAGGAGCGGCGGGAATTTATCCGCCTGTTCACCAAGGTAGCCGGCCGGTTGTCTTTTTAAGTAAACTTTTTCCGGACAGGGATACTTGTCCGGTTATTTTTTTACAATTACAACGAACTTAGCACTAAGCGAAAAACATACATACCGAATCAACTACTATGGAAGTCTTATGAACCGGATTATCACATTTCCCCCGTTTTATTTTTTCTCGGCCATCCTCATGGCCCCATTTTTTATTCTTTTCTTCCCATCCTGGACAATGATCAGATTCCCGTCCACCCTGATCGGCCTGCCTGTGATGGGGGCCGGGCTCTACCTCCTGCAGCGGAGCTCCGGAATTTTTAATGAACGGCGCACCACTTTTTATCTCGCCCCTCCGGATGTTTTTGTGAGAGAGGATGTATACCGATTCAGCCGCAATCCCATGTATCTGGGGGCGCTGATTTTTATCCTGGGACTGTGCGCCCTCACCGGAAATCTTCTGTCATTTGCCTGTCCGGTATTGTTCTTTGTCTCCATTAATTTTTTTTGCATTCCACCGGAAGAGACATTGATGGAACAGACGTTTGGCAATGAATATCTCGCCTACCGCAGTCAGGTCCGGCGATGGATATAAAATTTAAAAAGTATCCATGCACTGATAACTGGTCTTAAAGGAGGAACCCCATGAAAGTCAAAAACCATATCCGCACATCACAGACCGTCCGCACCTATTGCGCCCAATGCTGGAGCAATTGTCCCGTTGTGGCCCATATCCGTGAAGGCCGTTTTACCAGGGTCAGCCCGGATAAAAGCCATCCCTTCCACCGCCCGCTCTGCCCCAAGGGCCTTGCCGGGCCTCAGATGGTGGATGACCCGGCAAGGCTGGAATACCCGGTCCGGCGCGGTGCGCCCAAAGGTGCCTCAGACCCTTGCTGGCAGAGAATTTCCTGGGAAGAAGCCCTGGATGAAGTCGCCGGGCAGATGGCCGCGCTGAAAGAAAAATACGGCCCGGAAACCATGGTGTTTTCCCAGACAAATGTCTCCTCCCCTATGTGGGAGATCACCTGCTTTATCCGGCGGCTGGCCAACGTCTACGGCACTCCCAATCATATGACCACCACCCACATCTGCAACTGGCATCGGGACAATGGTTCCGCCCTGACATTCGGCAAGGTAAAAGATGACTTCTCCGCGGGGTGGCCTGATTTTAAAAATACCGGATGCATGCTGCTCTGGGGATATAACCCCAAAGCCACCTCTAATCTTCATTACCAGCAGATCCGCGCTGCGAGAAAAAGAGGGGCGGCGCTCATTGTGGTGGATCCCAGACGAACGGATCTTGCCGCCCAAGCTGATTTATGGCTCCAGGTCAGGCCGGGAACCGACGGCGCGTTAGCCCTGGGCCTGATTCACCGGATGATTGACAAAAAATGCTATGACACATCTTTTGTAACAGACTGGACCAATGCTCCCCTGCTGGTGCGAACGGACAAAATGGATCTGATCAACATCCGTGAAGCCGATGCGTCCGGTAGCACGGATCCGTGCTTTTATATGGTCGATGACTCAGGTGTTCCGATACCGTATGTCCCCGGATCCCGGCCCGGGGCTGTCCCGGCACTCAGGGCCGGCGGCCGCATCGATCTGCCCGGAGAGCCCTCTGTACCGTTCAGTACTGTTTTCTCCCTTCTGGAGGCGGCCGTGTCCGAATATACACCTGAACAGGTCCGGAAAATCACCGGTGTACCACCGCGGAAACTGGAGGAATGTGTTGCCATGATGACGCGGAACAGTCCTTCCTGCTGGTATTCATTTAACGGCCTGGAGCAGAATATGAATGCCACCCAGACCAACCGGGCCGTCTGTACCTTCTATGCCCTCACCGGTGACTATGACAAAAAAGGGGGGAATGTAGTTCTGAAAATGGATCCGCCCCTTGACTATCCCTTTGGATTTGAGTTTGTTACGCCGGAAATGTTTAGAAAGAACCTGGCCCTGTCACGTCATCCCCTGGGTCCTGCCGGTACCATCATGGGGATTCCTGCGTATATGTTTGCAGAATCGATTTTGACCAAAGAACCGTATCCCGTAAACGGGCTCATTTCCTTCGGGGCCAATACCCTGTCAGCCAACCCGGACAGCCGCCTGACGGCCCGGGCGCTGGCATCCCTTGACTTCCACGTTCATATCGATCTAACGGTGAATCCCACGGCACAATATGCGGAGATCGTCCTGCCTTCGACCACATTCTGGGAAACAGGACGACTGGGGTATACCCTGGATCTCAGGGACAACCAATGGCAGATTCAGTGGCGTTCTCCCGTATGCCGGCCCAGGGGGGAAAGCCGGGACGAGGTGTGGATTGTCCTTGAGTTGGCCAAACGCCTGGGATATGGGGCTAATTTCTGGAACGGCAGCCGGGATTCGGCTTTTGCGGAAATGTTGGCGCCTTTGGACCTCACGCTTGAAGATATCAAAGCCTCAGACGGTGGTATATCGGTATCCCAACCCCTTGCCCACCGGAAGTATAACGAAAAAGGATTTGACAATTATACCGGCCGGGTTGAATTGTTTTCCCAGCAATTAAAGGATATCGATCAGTCTCCCCTGCCCGGTTGGCAGGATCCGCTTCAGGTTTTCCGGAAAAAGGGAGTGGAACCATCGGCATATCCCTTTTTGCTGATTACAGCCAAGGTAAGAGAGTACTGCCAGTCCCAACACCGTTCCGTCCCATCCCTCAGAAAAAAGGTGCCCCATCCCTACATTGAAATAAACCGGGGAAAGGCCCTTGAATTGGGTATCGGCGAGGGAGACAGTGTACTGCTGGAAACAGAACACGGCCGGGCCACCATACCGGCGCGGCTGACAGACGGTCTGGCACAAGATGTGGTCTGTACCCAGCACGGCTGGTGGCAGAGTTGCCCGGCCCTGAATCTGCCCGGCCATGATGTGTGCGATACCTCCGGGCCCAATGTAAACCTGGTGTATGGCACCGATGTGGCCGATCCTGTCAGCGGATCCGTACATATGCGCGGTTATCCCTGTAATATAAAAAGAATGCGCCATGAGTAACCGGGATATTCATAACGGACGGCCTCAGATCCATCAGATATAAACGCATTGATATTATCGAACGGAAACCTTATCCGGAGCCGGTGTTTCAAAGCAACCGGACCTATGTTTTTACAGAAAAATGCAAATTGGAGAACCTATGACATCCACCCAGAACCACTACGAAAAAATACTGGCCGGCCATTACACCTGGATGTCCGGCGGCCGCAGGATAAACCAAGAAAAAAACACAGCTTTCTTTAGGGATGCGGGTATCCGGGCAAAACCCGGGAGCCATGCAGTTGACCTGGGCTGTGGCCCGGGATTTCACGCGATTCCCCTGGCCCATATGGGATTCAGCGTCACCGGGATTGACCAGAGCGCCAAACTGCTGGAGGAACTTAACGGGGAAAAGGGGGATCTGCCCATCCGAACGATTCAGGATGACTTGATGAATTTTGACCGCCACAGCCCCGGCGGAAGTGATCTCATCCTATGCATGGGGGATACCCTGCCCCACCTTGACTCAAGAGAAACCGTGACCAGGCTGTTTGAGAAATGTTACGCACGGCTCAAGCCCGAAGGCTGTTTCATCATCACCTATCGGGACCTGAGTGATGAACTAATCGACCTGGACCGATTCATTCCCGTTCGCAATAATGAGAATGTGATCCTTACCTGTTTTCTGGAATATGAAGACATGCGGATCAAGGTTCATGATCTTTTATATGAGAGGCAGAACACGGAATGGACCTTTAAAAAAAGCAGTTACTATAAATTACGGCTGCCCCTGGCCTGGGTGACCCGGCAACTTGAAGCAAACGGGTTTGAGCCGGCCGTTTCAAGTGCCTGGAACGGTATGGCCGTTGTCATAGCGACAAAATTACGTTAACGCTATTCAATTCAGAAAAATAGATATGACCGTTTCCAGATCGCTTCCGGGCCAAGCGGATCATGATCATGAATACGGATATTCCATAATGCTTAATGTTTCATTAACAGAATACGATTAAACCCATTTGGTGTGCTGAAATGTTGAAAACGGAAGTTAAACAAACAATTATATTTTCATTGCCAATTATTGTTGGGCAATTGGGGCAAATGCTCATGTCCGTTGTGGACAATTTCATGGTGGGTAAAATCGGGGCAGAGGCACTTGCTGCATCCTCCATCGCCAATGCTCTTTTCACGCTTATCATGGTGCTCGGGTTTGGATTAAGCATGGCTGTAACACCAATAACGGCTATTTCATATGGCGCAGGCAAAGAAAAGGAGTGTGGCGAGGTATTACGGCAAGGCCTTATTATAAATGTCGGCTGCGGAGTTCTTTTATGCATCATTACCATTGCCGCTTCAGAGTTTATCCAATATATGAATCAACCCTCAGAGATTGTCGGCCCGGCATCTTTGTATATGAAAGTTTTGGGACTTTCCATGATCCCCTTAATGGTTTTCCAGAGTTATCGTCAGTTTGCAGAAGGCGTCAGCTATTTAAAACCGGCCATGATTATCACCTTGCTTGCCAATCTTATTAATGTCATGGCCAATTGGGTATTCATTTTTGGTAATCTGGGCGCGCCGGAATTGGGGCTTACCGGGGCAGGAATTGCTACGATCAGTTCAAGAGCATTTATGGCCGTCACTTTAGTGCTCGTTGTTGTGCAATCATCTAAACTCAAACGGTTTGATCCGACACTGAATTATGGAAAAATTGATTTTGCAATGATACGAAGATTGCTCTCAATCGGGATACCTGCCGGCTTTCAATATTTTTTTGAAGTCAGCGCATTTGCCGCATCTTCGGTCATGATCGGCTGGATAGGGACAACCGAACTGGCCGCTCATCAAATTGCAGGCAATCTTGCGCAGATCTCATTTATGGTTGCCATGGGCATTTCAGCGGCCGGAACGATACGGGTAAGTAATGCATTAGGGAGAAAAGATATCCGGGGGACACGAAATGCCGGATTTTCGGCAACGCTTCTTTGTGCGGTCTTTATGGCAACAGCCGGGCTTATTTTTATCGCCTTTAGATTTTTTTTACCATCTCTCTACATTTCAGATGAAGCAGTGATAAATCTAAGTGCATCGCTATTGATTATTGTTGCATTTTTTCAGGTCTCTGACGGCACTCAGACAGTAGGTATCGGTATCCTGCGCGGCCTTACGGATATGAAAATCCCTACATTAATTACGATTACGGCGTATTGGTTCATCGGGCTTCCCTGTGGATATATTCTCGGATTCACATTCAACATGGGGATTTTTGGGATCTGGTACGGGCTATTGATCAGCTTGACAGCATCGGCTGTTTTAATGATGATCCGGTTTAATATTAAAACCATTCCGGATTAATCCTGTATGCTGAAAAGACGGCTTCAAGGTTTTCTTTGTGCCCTGCCACAATGGTGAACGTCAGACCATCGAAGCGTTTACTGCAATTTTTACATTCATGACGCTGCCTGGCAGGTTCTTTTTCATCGAATCCCCGTTTGATTACTCGTTTGGCATCACAAAATGGCCATTGGCGTCTTTTCCGGCCAGCGCAACTCCCGAACAGTGTCATAACATTGTGTATCATCAATCAGGGTCTTTATGTTTACCTGTACCCGTTGGATTCCTATGGTGAATTAGGTCAAAAAATTTAATTATGTGTGGAGGCTTATCTGCAGTGGCTCGGAATAACAAAATTTAAATATAATAAGCACGTTATCTCTTTACCCTTGGTCCAACCCCGAATCATAACTATCTTCAAAATAATCAAAATCAATTGTTTTGACATAATATGTATTTATTGTTGATAGTCCGACACTGTTTTCTATCATTAGATCAGCCAAACGCTCACCATCGATCAGGATAATTTTATATTCGACTTGAGATACAAAATCGTAAGCACTTTTCGGAAAACTTGAAGTTGTGATGAATATTCCCTTTTTGGCTTTCTTCGAGGCAAGGGCTCCTGTGAAATCTCTGATTTCTTTTACAGGAACGGGATTCTCCCATTTTTTTGCTTGAAGATATATCACATCAAGACCCAGTTTATCTTCGTTAATAATTCCATCGATCCCACCGTCCCCGGATTTTCCCATTGCCTGCCCGGCCTCTTTTCTTGAACCGCCGTATCCCATTGTGATAAGCAGGTCGATAACCAAGGTTTCGAAGAAAGAAGGAGAACATGATTTTACAATTTCAAGCACTTCTTTCGACAATTCAGCATGGAGTTTCTGGTAGGCCATTTCAAGTGACTCTTCCGGAGTCTGATCAGCGTCGTTAATAGGTTGAGGGTGTGGCCCCTGTCCCTTTTCTTTTTTGTCTTTTTTTTTTTTTTTTTATTCTACGAATTCTTCATATCGAGTTAGAGCTTTAGAAGTGATTTGATCGGGATTTTCTTTTAAAAGCTCCAATCCTCTTTCACTGATCTTAAAATGAGCCCTTTTGGGAGAAATTAAAAGTTTGGCTTTCTTCAAGTATGTTCTTGCCCATCCGACTCTGTTTCTAAATATGGGTTGTCGGCCACTTGGCAGCAGCTCTCGCAATTCTGTGTCAGTTAGTTGAAACTGTTTTGCTAATGCATCGTGAGCTTCACTTAAACTATGCTCATTGCCGTCCGAGAGAAACTTAAGAAATGGCAGCATTATTTCTTCGTATTTCGGAATCATGTTTGTTTTCTCTCTCTATTTGATTTAATAAAAAGTAGCTGAGCGAGTCCGGTTATCTTGTCTGATTTGATATCTATCCGCATATCATGTAGAATCTATTGATAACCGGATTGGCTATCTCCTTTATATCTACTAAGTTTCGTACCAGTATTTTTAAATCGTGTAAAGGGATTCCAAAACTATATGAGCTTAACGAAATATAGTAACCCAAAACCCCGCAATAATGGTATACTGACTCTCTGCGAGCCTGTCCAAAAGCAGCATTCAATAACAATAGAAGTCAATCCTTCTATCGGGAAGTGTTTCGGCCAGAAATAATAGACATCACACTTATAAATTCGAAACAATAGCAATAAAAAAAGTTGCTTAACACCTATACCGTTCTTGAAATGTCATTGACTCCTTTTATTATCCTGATACCATATTTTTTAAATACAAAAGCGTCTGCGATTTCATGTAGGCACAATCACTTTTAAGGCAATTGGCGGAAAATGGATCAACTGACCACAGAAATCTACAAATGGATGAATAGTATAGATAACAATTATCTGATTCCCGGATCTGATCTGCCAGCCTTTGGCAAGCCTATTATCGGGTGCGCCATGGCTGATGACGGCTTGTTTTCTTTTTTAAAAAAAGACATCGGACCTAAATTTTACTGGACACCTGAACAGATCTTTAAAACGGCGTTTCCGGAAACCCAGGCCTCTAACATAGAACTCAGTGTCATTGCCTGGATTCTCCCTCAAACCGGGCATACCCGAAAGGCTCATAGCTCTGAAACTCGTCTGCCGAGCAGGGAGTGGAGTTGTGCACGCCATTATGGGGAAAAAATCAATGACAATTTAAGACGATTTGTTGTCACGTATTTTTCAAAACAGGGAATCAAGGCCTGTGCACCTGTCCTGCTACCGGAATGGTCCAGAAAAATATCAAATAAATACGGATTTGCTTCAAGATGGTCAGAAAGACATACCGCTTATGTCTGTGGCCTTGGTACCTTTGGATTGTCTGACGGGCTGATCACCCCTGTAGGGAAGGCGGTTCGTGTAGGGTCTGTCGTCGTAAAGAAACGATTTCCGCCTACCTCTCGTCAGTACACAACTCATAACGAATGGTGCCTTTTTTATGCAAAAAAAAAATGCAGAGCTTGTATCCAACGCTGTCCAGCAGGTGCTATTTCAGAAGCAGGTCATGACAAGATCAAATGCAAGGATTATATTAGAAAAATTACCGGCCCCTATGTTGAGCGAGCGCAGCTTGGATTCCACGTAAACAGTTGCGGACTCTGCCAGACCAAAGTCCCTTGTGAATCACGCAATCCCACAAAGTGCATCGAAAGGCAAGCTTCTTCATAAGGCATCTGACGATCATGCCCCTAAGGGGCAATCCCCAACAATAGAAACGCCAGTGCCCATGGATTTTTTCGGAACAATAGCGACTGGTCGTAGACAAAATGTTGGGTCTACGATTCCTGATGATAGTTCTCAAACTGAGTACTTTTAAAAAGTCGTTATTCCGCCAGGATCGGCTTGCCGAGATTTGTTATATGCCATTATTTCCATCAAGGCTTTTGGGCTTCCAACGCATCATATAATTATTTTCATATTCATTTATTACAGAAAAGCCGAAACGATCGTAAATTCTTTTTGCAGCTGCCCCTTTTAGAACTAAAAGTGTTACAGGGAAATTCTGGTTTTTCGCACGGTCAAGCACTTGACTAACGAGTTTAGAACCTATGCCTTTTCCTTGATAGTTAGGTAAAATTTGCATTTGGTGTAAATGCAGTGCCTTGATCTTAGGAACTACCTTAATAACACCGATATCTACTTGATTTATCGTTATTATTTGAGCATGCTGTATTTCGTCTGCTGCTCTCGTCCATTGCTCATCTTCATCCCAGCCAAAAGTGTTATCAAAATCTTTTTTCATAGTTTGTGTTCTTAACTGAAAAATGAATTCGATATCATTATTGGTCGCATCTCTTAACTTAAAATCTGTTTCGTTGGTTTTCATGTATAATAAGTGGTTGTATTGTTATTCCGTTAAAAAAGTGAAAACAGGATAATATTCCAATATCAGCCAGCCAATCGGATGTAAATAGAAAGGGGAAAACCTTAATTATTAATTGTAAATTCAGATACTTTTAGCTAACTGATTAAAATCATCTATCAAGGTTTGACCCTCTATGATTCTCAGTTATAAGCCAATCGAAGTTTTTTATCATTCATTGTCGAAGCAATTCAGGGATCATGTTTACCCGAAGAAGGTCTGCAATTTTTTCTGCGTCGGCCTTGTCATTTTTCTTTTTGGCTGCAGTTATGGCTTTTAGCATTTCAGGATGTGCTACACAGATTTTAAAAGCATGCGGCTTAATAAAATCGTATATCCATCCCGTAAAAAGAGTTGCTTCCATTGCTACAGTCCAAGGGGTATCATGAACCTTCATCCATTTTGTCAAAGATCTTTTTGTAGCAGGGATAGTCCCCTGATCTACTATGGTACCGCTAATAGTTTTAATACAAAAAGCGATAATTTTTTTGTGGATATCAAGCCCAACATAGTACATAGTTTCCATAATAACCTCCTTGTTGGTAAATAATTCTGGATGATATCGTCATTCCAGCAGCTTCTATAAAAAGCCATTATTCCTCAGGGAGGTTATTTTTGCCTTATCACTTTAAATACTTATACATTTAAACATCATACCTATTACTATTATAAAGTCACGGCATTTATTACAAATACGGTCCCTCGAATTCCGTGATCCTTTTTTCTAAAAGGCTTGACTGTAATTAGATAAGATGTCCCCGGATTCCTTTATTTTA
>JAKSBO010000424.1 GCA_022361095.1 Desulfobacterales bacterium
GATATTAAAGCAATTTTATTGCCCGTTTCCGACCTGGTATGGGGCTTGCTAAATTCATGGGCAGCCTATGAAAAAAAAGAGGAGACATGGGATGCTGAAAAATCAAAATTCAGCAAAGAGAGCCAATAAAAACAGAAAAGGAGGAAGAAAAAATTTGGGAAATTTTCAACCAAGAGGGATTTGGGCGCATTAATCTGCCGGGCGCAAATGGCGCATAGCAATATTCATAGGTTACCGGCAAATAAATTTATCAAAAATTTAGGAGGTACTTATGAAAAGAAAAATTAATCAATCAGCGAATTTTTTTACTTCTTATGTTGCCGGTGCTGCAGCACTGTTTTTTGCTTTGGCGATCGCCGTTAATTCTGCCATGGCAGGCGACGCCAAAACCTATCCGGGATCCATGGGCGTTAAGTACAGTGGCGGTAATCCCAGTTACAGTTCCAGCATGATGGGAAATCCAAATACTTCATACATGTACGTGGACCTTCCCGCCATCAACGATTCCATGTCGGAAAGCGTAAACAACGCTTGGGTTGGCGTGCTGGATCGTCACTACAGCCAAAATGTCCGTTGCTCATTTAACTCAGTCTATTGGAATAACACCCACGATACTATTTATGGCTGGTGGGGTGGCAACAAATATAGCGACGGGAGCAGCAACGATAGGCAGGTGTTGTCCTGGGGACGGGTTGGCGGCTCAGGTGACACCGTGCATCATTATTTCAGTTGCCGTGTTCCGGCAACCTACAATGGAAACCGGTCTTATATTATATCGTACCACGTCAATGAAGATTAACTCCTGACAGGGTTGTTCGCGTTTATTTACACACCCCGGGCAAGGCCGGCCGTTGTTCACCGGCCTTGCCCGCCAACGATCTATGGAGGAATTATGCCTAATAAATCTATTAAACGTGTTCAGATTATATCTGCCGCCGCTGTTGTTGCCTTAATTCTGGGATACGTTATGCTGCAAGCGAATTCACCTGAGAAAAATAATAAAGTTAAACCGGCCCCTGACGCCCTGTTGTCAAGTGCAAATAAAGCCGGCTTAACCCAATCCGATTTGGATCATGTATCAGGCGAAATTAATGAAGAGCTTGCCTTGCTGCGAAACCATCTGGATATGTTAAGGGCAAACCAGCAGGCGTTGAAAAAGGATATTGAGGATTTTCAACCCGCACCGGTTGCAAACAATATTCAGGATGGCCAAGATGTTAAGGAAGGTGATGACATCCGGTTATCCACCACATCGCCAATACCTGTTGAGCAAAAGGTGCAACAGCAGGAGGTCATGCTGGAACAGGCTTTTTATGCACAAGAGCCAGACCCCCAGTGGGCTGATGAAACCCTTGACAAGTTGTATGCCGGTTTTGAAAGCCGGGAAATGCAAGGCATTCATTTGGTGGACGCTTCGTGCGCGTCTACAATGTGTCAAATGGACATTGTCATTGACCAGGATGCTTCTATGGAGGATAGCTTACAGCATCTGGCGCACCATCGTTCATGGGACGGGCCTACATTTGTTGCAGCAAATCAAAGCGGTCAAATTAAAATATATTTTGCCAGAGACGGACACGATCTTCCCAATCCTGATACTGACGAACCGGCATATCCGTGAAAGACCGGCGTTGTCTGTGAGATTTTGCGAAAAGAGATGGCAGCCCCACCAAGGGTGCTTGAGCTTGGCCCCAGGGTGGGGCCCATCCACAACTCTTTGCCCAGGGGGAGGAGATGTTTACCCCTCTTTATTTGAAAAACTGCGGTACATACGATTTGAAACGGCCCTGAATAAATTCAAAGGCATGTGCATAAACTCTGAAATATGATAAGAGAATGGTTTAAAAATGGAAAAAGCGGTTGATTTTAATACATAATGGGCCAAAGAGCAGGATGACACCGCCCATAAGATAATCCAGGGGGCTTTGATCTATGCACCGGCCGGACACCTTGGGGTATCCTAGGAAAAATGCATATGGATTATAGTATACTTTGCTCGATGGCTGTTATTTGGGTGCTCGCCGCAGTCACGCCGGGTCCCAACTTTTTTATAACAATTCACACCGCTGTGGGTACCACAAGACGTATGGCCTTTTGTACGGTGGCAGGCATTGTCAGCGGCACCCTGATCTGGGCGGTATCAGGATTTTCAGGAATATCATTTTTGTTTAATACCGTGCCGGTACTCTATATTTTTCTAAAAACCGCAGGCGGCGTCTACCTGGTTTATGTCGGGATGAATTTGATATTTAAAAAAAAGTCTCCCCAAAAACGAGATAAGAAACAGCACACCAGTGCAGCCCGCTGTTACCGGCTCGGGTTATTCACCAATCTGCTCAACCCGAAAACAGCGGTGTTCATGACCAGCCTTTTTGCCGCAACCCTTCCTGCCGAAGCCCCCCCGCAGTTCGGGGTGGCCTGTGTATTGATGATATGCGCTGTTTCTGCGATTTGGTACACCCTTGTTGCAATGGTGTTTTCCTTTGAAACTGCTAAAAAAGGCTTTGCACATTATAAAAGAATAATTGAAAAAATTGCCGGGGCCGTATTCGTGGGGTTTGGCGTTAAGCTGGCCGTGTCTGAATAGTGTCTGACCGAAAACCTGGAAATTTTGTCGCGTACAAGGCGGGTGAAAATTTTAACCACAGACATATATTGAATATTTCGAGGATTAAAATTTTTCCCCAACAAAGTAATCGGCTAAATTACGGTTTTCGGTCGGGCGCTAAATAGCTGCCAGGTGATCTTGTGTATACTCCGGCATCCTCGAAGAATCGGTACCGGCTTCGTATACAGGTATAATGATAGCGCAATAAATCAATCTATTTTGCCTATGGGATATTTAGCTCCCTTCCAGGCAAAAATCCCGCCGGCGTAACGATATACGTTTTTATATCCTAGCTTCATAGCCCAGGCGGCACCGTTATGGCTTCTTGTGCACTTTACAAAGCCGCAGTAAATCACAATGATTTTATTTTTATCCGGCCCCAGTAATTTTTCATAGTCTGTCTGGGTTTTGCCGGCTGTTTCCTTTGTATTCCACTCATCCATATCAGGGATTGGGAACAAAAACTGAACGGCTTCCGGAACGTGATTTTTTTTGTAGCTGGCCTCATAAGGCATGGTGTCTACAATGACAATGTCTTTCCCGGAATCAATCCATTTTTTAAGTTCATCGGTTGTTACCAGGCCATATCCGCCTCTTTGTACTTCCCGAACCAGTTTAACCGCCCCTGTTTCCTTTTCCACTTCCTTTTCAAATTTATCCCCAAACAATGCAAAAGCCGGCGTAGCAAATCCTGTCAGCACACATGTTACAACTAAAAGCATTAAAGCCTGCACAACGTTTTTCATAGCAAATTCTCCCTGGTTTTTATATGTTTTAAAGATTGAAGGTACTGCATGATGGATCTTGGTTGAATATTGTTCCATTTCCGCCAGCCAAAGGCAAATACGACCTGGACCATCATAAAAAGGTCCCTGTAAAAAGCCTGCCTTAAGCCATGAAACGCTTTGGCTTCAGGGTCTCCCGGGCTGAAACATCCGCAGTCCACATCAAGCCCCATGGCCATTCCATATCCGAGAATCAACAAAAACAGGACCAGCAATCCTGAAATGGCGGTGAGGCTGCCTCTGATATCAAACAAAATGCCGATTCCGGCAATGACCTCAAAAAGAGGCAGCAGAACAGCAACCGGCATCAGCATTATCTCCGGGACAATGCCATAGGCATCTATCAGTGTGGCGAAGATTTGCGGCTCAATCAGCTTTGTTGTACCGGCATAAATAAAAACCGTTCCCAAAACCCATCGACATAACAAATATATCCAATTTAAAATTTCCATCAATTTAGAGGTATAACACACTTGTTGAAGTATAGTCTAATATAATAATACAGATAGTTTTCAGCAATCTGAAAACATCTTATTCGAAACAAAAACCCGAAATTCGTTTTATTTGGCACCGGCATTATCTCTATTGCCATTGATGCATCCCATATGCCCGATGGCCAGAATCTCCTGGCTAATATTGAATTAAATCCGTATGTGCCCGAATGGTCAGGCCTTGAAAGCCAAGTGGGTAAGATAAAAGGGGCGCAAGGGCATCCAATCGCTCAAGACGTGTTGTTTCTTATCCGGGGCCTCAATGCCCTGGGTATTTTCCGGGGCTGGATCGCCCTGAACAACGGCACCACCCACGGTATTGAATAAAGTGATGCAGGTATTAATGTGGCCTTAACGGCATAGACCCATAACAGCTTAGCTCCTTACGGAATTGCCGGGTCCAGAGAGGGAACATCAGGAAACAATGCCGATGGGTTTACAAGAATCTCCAGGATATTGAATTCACCATTCAGGAAAGCGGGCTTTACAGGAGTAAAAAAATTTTTCTAAATTTTTTGAAGTAAATTCAGGTGTTTGTAGATAATGATCAGGGCATTTTTAATGCGAGAATGTCATAATTGTTCGTTTTGGATTTGACACGCACCTTGAAAAGCTGCATGCTATTAAACATTCCCTTCTTTAAAGTTCCCTCCAAAACAAAATAATTTTTAGCAAAATTAATGTTTTGTTTTTTTAGCTTTGGAAAGGCTTATTGGCCAACTATAAGGGAGGGGATATCATGACTTTTATAACCTGGATTCATCCTTTTATAATTGAGTTTGTTGCCTTTTTTTCCAAGGGAGAGGAAAAGGTGAACCGATGAAAGAAAAGATATTCTTCCAGGTGTTCATTTGTACAGTTACACTGACGATTCTTTCTCTTGCTGTCGCTGTGGTTCTTTTATTGATTGATACACCAAATCCTCAAGAAACCAAATCCCTTATAGAGACATGCTCAACCACATGGAAAATGGGATTTGCCGCGATTTTGGGTTTAATCGGCGGCAAAGCTTTAAATTAATTGCAGCGGCCCTGAAAAAAATAACCAAGGCGTTGATTCCGGGATTTTACAAGGATTGGAAAAAATTTTAAATCATCTTTTTGGCGTTCACCGGGAATTGCTTTCTCTATATAACGGCCATGGGCCGACCTGGTCTATCAGCACCCA
>JAKSBO010001117.1 GCA_022361095.1 Desulfobacterales bacterium
GAAACAGTTTTTTTTCAGAAACCATGTACTGGTAAGAACGCTCACGTTTTTCAATGACGGCCAAATGGTCTCGACCTGGAAAACACCGGAAAACCACTTCCATTTTGAAGATGTGACCGGTGCCGGAGGAGATGAGAATGAAAGCGCGCTGAACCCATTGTCCGCCCACCTGATCGTCATCACCGTTACGGATAAAAATGCCGGTGGGGACAGGTCATTAGGTGTCAAAGCCACACTGGACCTGCAGATGTATGCAAAGGAGCTTTTTAAAGAATTTCACCTGGGCAAGGAATCCTGGCGCCTCTTTACAGGTTCTGATGCATTCCCGATCTATGCGGACTATTCCGAGTCAGAGTATGGGGTTGATATTGATGCCTCTAAATTCAAAAAATCAGATTTTCAGCCTGTGTTAGCAGATTTGAATGAGGGGTTCCAGGGAACCCGGGACATCATGATCCGGTTCGGCGAAAAACAGATAAAACTGATCAGCGCCTATTATCCCGTTACCTTGATGTCAAAGCAATACGGCATGATTTTTTCGATGGACAAAATCGCTTTATTGTCCAGCCTGCGTCAGATTATCGTCATTACAGTGGTGGTATCGGCCTGTCTTATCTGTGCACTGATATTTTTGTTTACGCAGATCAACCGAAGGAACCATTTGATCAACCGGCAGCTTGAAGAGAATCAGAAAAAACTGCTTGGGGATATTGATGCAAGAAAACGGGTTGAAAGGCAGCTGAAACGGGAAATCATTATCAGTAAGTCGCTTGGGCAAAGCCTGAGGGAGAGCGAAGAGAAATTCAGAACCATAGGGGTTGCGGCCCAGGATGCCATCATTATGATCGATAACGATGGTCTGGTCTCATTCTGGAACAATGCCGCAACACAGATTCTGGGATATGCCGAAGATGAAATGATGTCCGAAAATTTTCATTTGATAGCCATTCCTGAAGAGTACCATGACAGTTACAGAGAAAATTTTGCGATGTTTCGACAAACCGGGAAAGAACGTGCCGTAGGAAAAACCTTGGAATTTAAGGCCAGGAAAAAAGGGGGAGAGGTTATTCCGGTAGAAATTTCCCTTTCGGCCGTAAAAATAGGCGCAAAATGGAACGTGATAGGGATTCTCCGGGATATTTCGGAGAGAAAAAAGACCGAGGCCGAACTGGCTGAACACCGGGAAAACCTTGAAGCGCTTGTCAGAAAAAGGACAAGAGAACTTGAAGAGGCTCAAAAAGAGTTGCTGGATAAGGCCATGGATGCAGGCAGAGCCCAGTTGTCGGCCATGGTCCTCCATAATATCGGGAATGCGGTGACACCCCTGGGCGTGAACCTGGAGCGCCTCCGAAAAAGCAAATTACAACAGCTCAGCCATTACCTGCGTCAATGTTACGAGGATCTGGCAGCGCATAAGCAGGAGCTTACAACGTATGTCAATGACCATTCAAGGGGTGTTAAGGTGGCCGAATATATGGGCCGGTTGATCGCGGATCTGGAAAATGAGCGAAAGAAAAGTGCCCGGATTCTGGGAGATGCCACCACCGCCATTGAGTATGTGAGTGAAGTGCTCAGCCTCCAGAGAAGCTACGCACCCGGAAGCCGGGAGATGAAGGAAAAGGTGCGTCTCAATCCGTTGGTAAAAGATGCCTTGAAAATCCAAAAAGCCACCATTTCCGCCAAAAATATCCGTGTGGTTGAAAAGCTCTCTCCCGACCTTCCCCTCTTTTCCATCGAGAAAAACAAGCTCATGCAGGTGGTGATCAATTTTATTAAAAACAGTTGTGATGCCATTGGGGAAAATCAGGAGATCGGGGAACACCGGATTACCATTTCAACCGCATTTGAGGATCAGAAAATTTCTTTGATGATAGCGGATACCGGCTGCGGTGTGGAAGCGGATAACCTGAACGGTATTTTTGAGTTCGGCATCTCCACCAAGGGATCATCAGGATTTGGGCTCTATTATTGCAAAAGTTTTGTGGAAGCCAATAACGGGGTTTTGACCCTTACAAGTCCCGGGCGGAATCAGGGTGCAACGGTCACTATGGCATTTTCGCTTCTTAAGTGAATTTTTATAAACAGCGTTTATCTAATCTTTACGACACCCAGGCATGTTCTTTCAAGTGCCGTGGAAGGTGCATTTTCATGTTGCCAGCCGTCTATCAGGGGAACCGTGTACAAGGTTTCCAAAGCCCGTATTTTTAATCCCATATTTTCACGTAATTTATGCGTACCGATGGTTTTTCCTCTCTCTTTAATCGCTTCGGTGTTGAGTTTCCAGTAAATGGACACAGTATAACCCGATTTTGGCGGAAGCCAAAGCGTCAGCCGGTTTCCGGATAACGCCCCCTTTGCCTGGAATTTTTCAGGATAAATATACGGGGTCTTGTTTTTCCTGATTTTATCCCACTCTTTTTTGAGCCGGGCATCTTGTCTGGTTTTGGGCGGATTAAAACGGCCTGCCCATTTTGCCTGGTCAGCCCGGTCATAATCAATGTCACTGCCCTTGCCGGTAATCCGGGTTGCCAGGTGTTTAACCGCATAGGCCCATGGCGGATCTGCAAAGGGTTTTATGGAAACAAACCGGCTTGTACCCTGGGCACTTTTAAATTTTTTATCCTCAATGACCACGTCAATGATCCGGCGGGTGTGAACCTTGAGGCCGCATCGCCTGTTATCCGTCCCTGATCCTTGATGAAGTAAATAATCTGCATAATAGTCATCAATGGTAAGCCTGTATTTTTCTATTCTTTTACCTTTCAGACGCCAAATCCAATTGCCGGCGGTTTTCATTCCATGGTCATTGTGTGAGACCGTATCAATGTACTCACGGCCGTTTTCCATGGGAATCCTGATCTCTTCGGCATACCGGAACAATGTGATGCCCTGTCCGGCGTTCGCATACGCCGATACGTTTTTGCCCGCCAAAGACTGGGTCATATTTGTCTGCCTGATTTTTGCTTTGGGCGTAAAAATCAGCACATCTTTTTCAACTCTGCCCTCAAGGATCAGCACGCAATCGGTATTGTAATCCGAGGTGCCGGGGTATGGCGAGGTAACTTTAAATGAACCTTTATTCGTCATGGGCCCTATGCCCGACACAGGGCCGTCCTTAAACGGGCGGACAAATTTAAGCTTACCTGTGAAAGAATCGTGGCCCGTGATATCCATTCCCCCGGCTGCTTTGGCCAAATATTCGTTACGGGCTTCCAGCTCCAGGGTCCAGACATCTTCGGGCAAAGCATCTTGGGGATCAGGTGTTTCAATCTGTTTGACGATGTTTATTCCGTCCGAGAGGGTGAATCTTATATCCGCCTGGACAGCGAATCCCGGGACATCTACTTTTTGGGTGGATAAAGCGCCTTGCTTCCGTTCGATCAATATTTCCGACGGGGTACAGCTTGACGGTTGGAAACTGCTTTTGTGCGGCTGGGTCTCCCCCATAGCCGTGGACGTTCCGTTTAATGGTATTGACGGTCCCTTAATCTTAATTGCAAGATTTGCCCCATCCCTTTTCCCCGTGACGTAAATCACACCGGCACCGCTTGCCTGTAAAACAATATAGGGCCCCGTGCTTTTTTCCGTAACAGAGAGGCGGCCCGTACCTGTGAAATTGCCCTTGCCGTCATCCTCTATCCGGACACTTCCCTTTGCCCTGGTATTCGTGGATATCGAATACATGCTTCCGCTAAGACTGTAGGATACGTTCAACAGCCATGATTCAGCACCTGCAGTACCGGCAAAAAACAATGAAAAAAGAGCGCATGCCGATGCAAAAATCATTTTTTTCAAGGCGTTCCTCCCGCATGTTTTGTTCCGGGCCGCACCCGGATATGAATAAACCGGGAGCGGCCCGCAGCTTTTACTCGATGATCCAGTTTTTGTTAATTTGCCCAACTTCGGCGTTGGAAAAAATTTTTAATCCTCAAAATATATTGTATATTCCTCCGGTTAAAAATTGTTTCCGCCTTGAATTTGAACAAATTCCCTAAAAACTGGATTATTGAGTTTTAGGGAAATTTATACAAGGCCGGGTCTTTTTGGGGGGCTATTTTCTGCACCAAAGGTCCCGGCTGTCGGGGTTGGTTGCGCAAAGGCTTTTCCCCCCTGCGTAAATCCAGGCTGCCGGACCGCCGATTTTCTCCCATTTACCCGGGGTGCCGGTATATTTATGAACACTTTGACCATCAGGCGACAGCCCGTAAAGCCGGCCATCGGCGTCAACGGCAAAGGTTTTGCCCGGGCCACCGACTCTGGTCCATTTTGAGGATGCGGCATTAAAGCTATATATGTCTCCCGATTGGGGATTCGTTGCAAACAGGGCATCGCCGCCGGCGTATATCCGGGCTGCCGCACCGCCGATTTTTTTCCATTTGCCCGGGGTGCCGGTATACTTAAATACGGCGCTTCCGTCCTCAGACAGCCCGTACAAGTGGTTGTATCCGGCTGCGAACATCTTTCCCGGACCGCCGATTCTGGTCCATTTGCCTGTGCTCGAATTGTAATTATAAAGATCCCCTGTTTGGGGATTCGTGGCAAAAAGCGGATTGGGCGCATAAAAATCAATGCCGTAGATTTCCCGGGCCGGGCCCCCCACTTTCTGCCATTGCCCTGGTGTTCCCTTGAACTTGTAAACACCGCTGCCATCCGGTGATATGCCGTATAAAACACCGCCGGCAATAACAAAAGATTTTCCCGGGCCCCCTACTTTTCTCCAGGGCTGGGGCGTTCCGTAGTATTGGTAAATGTCTCCGCTGGCTGCTTGTACTGCATATTGGAACGTTGTACCGTCAAACTGATTATATCCCAGCACAACCGTTGCAACCGGCCCCCAGGTTTTTTTCCATTGGCCCTGGGCCGCAGCCATGGATGAACAAGCCAGGATTACGACGATGATCATTAAACTGCCTGCTGCCTTTTTTGTTTTCATTTTTAC
>JAKSBO010000442.1 GCA_022361095.1 Desulfobacterales bacterium
ACGGTAACTGGATTTTTTTTCCTGGGTGTTCATGATGTCTCCTGTATGGATAAGGGCAGTGTCAAAGTAAAAACCGCACCAAAACCGAGTCCTGCACTTTCAGCACTCAAGCTGCCGCCCAACTGTTTTGCGGTAAGGGCCCCGCTGTGCAGACCAAACCCGTGGCCGCCCCGCCGGGTGGTAAAGCCATGATGAAAAATACGGGAAAGGTTTTCCGGTGCAATACCTACACCGTTGTCTTCTACTTGTATTTTAATCCGATTTTCGCCTTCACGGTACAGGCGGATAATGATGAGACTGTCTCCCTGTCCGGTTTTATTTTCACTGCAGCCGTTTATAGCATTAGCGATCAGGTTGACAAGAATCTGCAGCACCTGATGTTTATCCCTGACAATTTTTGGAACCACATCAAACCGTCGTTCAACTTTAATGCTGTTTCTTTTTAAATCGGCACGGTTCATCGCAATGGCATCTTCAATCAGCGGCTCAACTGTAAAGGACTCTTTAACCCCATAAGCAGAACCGTAACGCTGCTGCATGACAATGACGTTTTTAACATGATCGACTTGGTGGGCAAGTGTTTTGATCTCGTTCTGCATTTCCTGCCATTCTGTCCTAAGTGCCCAGGAAAGGGAGGTCAAATAATCCAGGACCTGGGTGCCTTTGGGGTCTTGGCTAAAAAAGGCCGCCAATTTTTTTTGTGAGCGGGGCAGCATATCAACTACTTTTTGGACATTGGTCATTCGGGATTTTTTTAGCCGCTCCTCCAGGACCGTAACAGACGTATTGATGCTGTTGAGCACATTACCCACATTGTGTAGCACATTCGTGGCCACCTCTGCCATGCCTGCGGCCCGGGATGCCTTAATTAAAGAGGACTGGCTTTGGGCAAGTTCTTTCATTGCCTTTTCTTTTTCAGCCACTTTATGCTCAAGGCTGATTTTGTAAGCGTCTATTGCCTCTTCCGTGGCTTTGCGTTTTGAAATGTTCCGTGCAAATACACAAGACAGAAAATCTTCCCGGCCTTCACTTAAACAATTAACGCTGAGTTCCACAGGAAAAATATGCCCATCCCTGGTCATATGATAACTATCAAAAATATCGGTTGTTTTTTCGATCAATTCCGACATACGGCGGCCCAGCATCTCAGGCGGAAATCCCGGGTCAATATCAAAAAAGGTCATATCAAACATCTGTTCCCGGGAATATCCAAGACTTTTGCAGGCTGCATTGTTGGCGTAAACGATCCTGCCTTGGCCATCAACTAAAAAGCAACTGTCCCTGGCGTTATCCACGGCAGATTTAATCATTAAAAGCGCCTGCTTTTCAGATTGAAAATAGACTTTTGAATAACACGGTCTTTTTGTCATGAAGAAACCTTGCCAGGCGTTGTCGGCAGTTCAAGTGTGAATACGGCACCCTGTCCGGGACCTTTGCTGTCAGCCCAAAGGCGCCCCCCCATCTCTTTGGCTGCCAGGGCACCGGAATGCAGGCCAAATCCGTGGCCGGATTTCCGGGTTGTAAATCCATGCTGAAAAATACGGGTCAAATTTTTAGATTCTATGCCAACCCCGTTATCCGCCACGGAGAAACAGACCGTAGTGCCCTGCCCTTTGTATATTCCTAGGGTGATCAATTTCTCCTCTTTCCCGCCGTCCGAACAGGCGTATTTTGCATTATTAATACAATTCAGCAGAATCTGCAGAACCTTGTGCCTGTCCACCACCACAGCAGGTAGAGCTTCGTACGATTTTTTAACCAATACGCGATGGCGGACCAGGGCCCCTTGATTGAGCATCAGGGCATCTTCCATCAATTTCTCAGGGGTGATGGTTTCACTTATTCCCGAGACCCGCCCGTAATTCTGCTGCATGACAACAATCTCTTTAATATGCTCAATGCGGCCTGCCAGAGCCTCTGTTTCGGAAAACAACCGGCCATGCTCATCGGCAAGGGCATTACCAAGGGATGTGAGATATTTTGGAATCTGCCGCCCTTTTTCGTCCCGGGTTAAAAATTGAGCCAGATCCTCCGGGGAAAGCGCCATCATCCGAGCGATCTTCAACACGTTGCCGGTTCTGGATTCACGAAGGGTATCCAGGATCAAGGTTGCCGAGACATTAACGCTGTTGAGCACATTGCCGACATTGTGGAGCACACCGGTGGCGACCTCTGCCATCCCCGCAGCTCTGGAAGCCGCCAGCAGTGACGCCTGGGCAACGGAAAGGTCGGACAAGGCTTGTTCTTTTGCATCAATCTGATCCTCAAGTTCCCGGGTTCGCTGCTGAACCTGAACCTCAAGATTGTCCCTTGCCATGATCAAATCTTTTTGAAACCCCTGCCTGGCAACCGTTGCCCCAAGCATGTCTGCCAGGGCACTAAAACTGCTGATCTCAGCGATTGTCCATTCGCGCACCTGATCGCACTCCTCAAGGGCAAACATCCCCCACCAGTCACTCTCCACAAAAACGGGAATAAGAATCACGGACTGAATTTGCGAATACGCTAAAATAATCTGCTCAGCTTCGCTGCAATCCTCCAAAGAAATAGACAGGGTCCTGCCTTTGGCGAGTATCTCACCCCAGTGCCCCACCCCCCGTTTTTCAAAACTGATCATCTTGTATTCCGGATCTTCCCGCTCCGGTGATACACCGGGGGCTGTCCATTCAAAACGTTTTTCAGCGCCAAAAGAACCGGCGTCATCCTTTAAAACGTCATAAAATACGGCCCTGCTGATACCGGCAGCGGTTCCGATGTCCTCAAGTACCTTAACGATACTCTCTTGCCAACTTTGATCCTGTAAAAAATGATAGGCGGCAAACCGTACACTTTCCAGAATATTATTTCTTTTCAACAAGGCATCTGCCATGATGTTCACCGAGAAGGCCAGCGCCCCCAACTCATCCTTTCTGCGGGTCTGGGCCCTGACGGACAAATCCCCTCCGGCAATCTTTTCAACCAGGGCTTGAAGTTCCAAAATCGGCCGGACAATCTGCCGTGCATAAAGAATGGTTCCCAAAAGGCTTATAAATATACATATCAGCGCAAGGTAAAGCGTGCTTTTGTAAAGTCCTTCAACACTTTTATCATACTCCTTAAGGGAGAGGCCCACGTGAATCCAGCCCCATTGAATCCCTGAATAATCAAAGGGCTGGGCAAAATGAAAAACACGCCGCTGAAACTTAGGGCTTAGCTCAATCTCCCATGAGGTTTCACGTACTGCTCTGGCAAAGTGGGCATCGTCCAGTTGTGCCACCTCCCATTTTTTTTGCTCAACAACCAGTGCAAAACCATCATTTTTCATAATAATCAAAAATTCAAGACCAGGGTCCCCTTTGAGCAAAACCTGGGCCGAACTGACAACGCTGGAATAATCCTCATTGACGGCTGCACTTGCCGCTTCATCATGCAACGAGGCAGCCAAGCCGTTGGCCTTGGAAGCCAGGTTGCTGACAAAGATATCCTTTTGCCTGGGAATGTTCATCATCATGAAAACAAACAAGGGAACGATTGCCACGGCCCATCCCAGCAGCATGGTCCGCATAAAAATGCCCGTATGCAGACCCTTTTTCTTTCCAAAGGAGCGTCTGTTTTTTTTAGAGGATTCCCATGCCCTCAGACTTTTCATCTAAAAACGTTCATCCTTTGCCTTGGATTGCGACCGTGATCTTTGGGCTCCAACACCGAACAGAGCCCGGTGTTCCTTGATCAACGCCATTGTGGGACCAAGGGTCTCAATAGACTTCAATACGATGTCATCCATTTGAAACATGGTAAGAATCTGGTTACCTGCAGGTGTATTATGCCAATTTATCATATTGTTTAAAATGATACCTTTAATTTTAGATTGATAATTTTTACGGAATCCAAGAAAACCGGGGATGTATCCTTTGGACGCTGCCAGGATTCTAAGCTGGTGTGCAATCTGGGGATTCAGTTCCGCCATGGTGTCAAATCCGTTCCGGGTAACAAGACAGGCATCTGTCTTGCCGAAAAAAACCGGGAGAACAGCCCCACTGATTTTGTTCACCGTCACCATCTGGCCAAAAAACTGTTTTGCTGCCGGCAACCCTGCCTTTGCAAGTTGAACATCCATCCAGACCCTGGCCAAGGCAGATCTGGCACCTTTGGGCAACCTTAAAACGCCCTGTTTAAGATCTTTAATATCTGCAACACCGCTCTTTTCACGGACAAGCAGCAGGTATTCCACGGTTATACTCCCCCCGTAAACGGCAAAGGCAAAGCGTTCATGGTCCAGGAAGTGCTGCAAATGGAAAAAATCAATTGAGCTCAAGTTGATAAGATCCACCTTACGCTGCTTAATCGCGGTTTCAATTTCCCCAAGGCCGTTGTAAATTACGTACTGAAAGCCAATAGGAAAATCGTGCCCAACCATCAACTGTGTCGACCAGATCTTTAATGCAGCCATGGTATCATTCTCGTTAATCTCACCGATGACCGATCTGGAAAATCCCATATGAACGGTCTCCTCCGACATTGCCGGACCCGCCGGCAGGAAGGCCGCAGTTACCAGCAACGCCATGATCCCCACCCGAAACAGCACAGACATCGTCCAGTGATTCCATCTCCTCATTTAATAGTTACAACATTATTCCATCTGCTTTAACACTTCAGTGCCGACGACCAGGTCCAGGCGGGAACGCAGTGCGACATGTTCATACCTTGCTTTGTAATGCTGG
>JAKSBO010000486.1 GCA_022361095.1 Desulfobacterales bacterium
ACGGCATTGGCCCGTCTCATGGACAGCCCCATGTTGTACTCCTTGGTACCGATATTATCTGTGTGGCCCTGGAGTTCAACACTCATTGCAGGATTTTTCATCAAAATTTCATACACGGCATCAAGCTGAGCCAAGGTTTCAGATTTGATAACGGCTTTATCGAAGTCAAATAATACGTTGTCAAGCACCCAGCAGCCGACGGCATTTACCTTTGCACCCACAGGTGTTCCGGGGCACTGGTCATCAGGATCAAGGACGCCGTCACCGTCGCTGTCCATGGGGGAAGGTGCGGGAGGAGGCGCAGGGGCATCGGCTTTTTCCAGGAATACATTGTAAACAAATGCACCCATGGCTTCGGTATTCATAAGTTCCTTGGCGTTTACCAGACTTGCGCAACCGCCGATATTCGCAATCGCAGAAAGGAATGCAGTGCCCTCTTCAGTGTCGCCTACCTGAATGGGATAAAAGCAAATCGCATCGCCATACTGCTCTTTCACTGCCTGGGCCTGGGCAGTGTCCCCTTCCATATCCAAACCGTCGGAAATAATAATAACGGCGGTTTTTCCGGGAAGGCTTTCAAGGTCCTTACCCATGGCGGTCATGGCTGACCCAAGGGGGCTGTAGCCGCCGGCTTTTGAAACCGCACCGAGCTTTTCAGCCAGGGCTGCTGAGTTGTAATTTTCCATGCCGTAAAACAGTTCGGTTTCGTTTTTGGATATGGCATCTGCATGTCCGAACGTTCTCAAACCGGCTGTCTGGCCGAGTTCAGGAATAGTCATGTTCATTTGTTCTGCAACCGCTTTGCCGATCATAAATTTTGGGTTGCCCATGCAATCGTCTTCCATGGAGCTGGAGGCATCCAGTATAATAACAAAGTTAGCTACCTTGGACCGGTACATGGAGGCATCAAACTGTTTAGCGGAAAATGAGGGGAGCCCGGCAGGCTCCTTCGCCGCACAACCGAACAGGAAGAGGAAGGCGGTGAGGGTTAAAACAGCTTGCATGAAATGTTTCTTTTTCATCTGATCTCCTTTTTTTTCAAAATTTAGTATAAATTCTTTTTAAAATGATAGGCGCCCGAACAAAGAATTCGAATTATTCTACAAAAGAACATAAATGAAATCAACCGTTCTTTTTCAATATGCCGGCCACGGGCAGCCCTGACATATCAGCTGCCGGGCTCAGCCCACAACACAACCTGAAAGATCTGAGTAAGGTTCCCGGATTTTCTTGTAAAAACCGCGGGGAAAGCAGATTCCATCGCCGTCAGGTTCCGCGGCATACGATACGTTAGGGAGCTGTGCAAACGATACGGATTGAATTATAAAGGTAAAGGGCGACCCTTTTAACACCTTGCTATTTTATACAAACAATTATATACGTCCAGACTAACGGCCATGGGCCGGCCCGGCCTATCAACACCGAAGCCGGAGCCCGCAACGAAGCAAGAAAGTAGTTCAACACCCTATTGAGACTTTCTTTTAAAATATAAGATTTTGACTTTCTAATTTTTACTACAACACTCAAATCAGGATAAAAATATGGAGATTTATCAGGGAATCATCCTGGGTATATTACAGGGACTTACAGAGTTCCTACCCGTAAGCAGTTCAGGCCACCTGGTCCTTGGCCAGATCTATTTCGACATTACTGAATGCGGTCTTGTTTTTGACGCGTCCGTACATATGGGAACCCTGGGCGCGGTTTTTATAGTATATTTTAAGGATATCCAGGATATCCTTAAAAGCCTGGTGTATTACGCCGGAACCCGTGATGCGTCAGGGCATGAAAATAATCTGGCCCTGGCTGCGGCCATTCTCATTGGCTCTGTGCCCACGGCAATAATCGGATTGGTGATGAAGCAATATGAAGAGATTCTGTTCACCTCCTCTCTGCTGGTGGGGGCTATGCTCATTCTAACAGGGTGCCTTTTATGGATCTCCAGGTATTGCTACAGGGTTGGTGAAGGTAAACGTTTAAGCATTTTACGGGCGCTTATCATCGGCATTGTCCAGGGACTTGCCGTAATCCCCGGTATTTCCAGGTCCGGCGCCACCATTGCCACAGGGCTGTTCACGGGCCTGGACAGAAAAACAGCGGCCCGGTTTTCCTTCCTTTTATGCATCCCCGCTATTCTCGGTGCCCAGGTGCTCAGCATAAAAGATGTAATAGAATCCCAGGGCCACATTGATTCTGCCACCATTTGTGGTACAATCGCTTCATTCATCGTTGGTCTGGTAGCCTTGAAGCTTTTATTAAAATTGGTGGATACGGGAAAATTTCATCTGTTTGCACCCTATTGCTGGCTGGCCGGAATTCTAGCGCTTTTTTCAAATTTCATATAGCAGCCATGGGCCTATCAATCAACACCCGGGCTCGAGCTAAAACGAACAATGAAAGTAATTGAACAACTTATTATAACGTTCATAATAAATAGAGGAGGTAACTATGCATCCTGGAATATTCAGGGAATATGACATCCGCGGCATTGCAGGAGATGAAATTTCCGAGCAGGACGCCAATGCCATAGGAAAGGCATACGGCTCACTGCTTGTTGGACAGGGCCGCAAAAAAGCATCTGTGGGCCGGGACTGCCGCATCACTTCTGAAACCTATTCTAAGGCATTTATTGATGGGATACTGTCCGCTGGATGCGATGTCGTGGACATCGGTGTCTGCCCCACCCCGGTTCTCTATTTTTCCATTCACCATCTCAGCCTTGAAGGCGGCGCCATGGTAACGGCCAGCCACAACCCCCCGGAATATAACGGGTTTAAACTGATGAGCGGGCTGGAATCCATCCACAGCCACGGGCTGCAGGAAATACGCAAAATCATTGAAGACCAGGCCTATACCCAGGGTCAGGGCACGTTGACAAAGACGGATGTGATCTCTCCGTATATGGCCATGATCCAGGAGAACATCACGCTAAAAAATACAATCCGGGTGGGCGTTGATGCCGGCAACGGCACCGGCGGCATCACCGCCCTGCCTGTCCTGAAGGGCCTGGGCTGCGAGGTGCATGATATATACTGCGATCTGGACGGCACCTTTCCCAACCACGAAGCAGATCCCACCCAGAAAAAAAATATGACGGATCTCATTGCCCTGGTGAAAAAAAACAATCTGGACCTTGGCATCGGCTATGACGGGGATGCCGACCGCATCGGTGTGGTGGATAAAAACGGTAATCTTATTTACGGGGACCAGCTCATGGTGATTTATGCCAAAGAAATCTTGTCCCGTAATCCCGGTGCCACATTTATCTCCGAGGTCAAGTGCTCCATGGTCATGTACGATCAGATCAGAAAGATGGGCGGCAACGCCATCATGTGGCGCACCGGACATTCCCTGATCAAAAAGAAAATGAAGGAAGAGGATGCAGCGCTGGCCGGTGAAATGAGCGGACACATGTTCTTCAAGGACCGTTACTACGGATATGACGATGCCCTGTATGCCTCCTGCAGGCTTCTGGAAATCATGGACGGCACCGGCCTTGGTGTGGATGAATTAATTAAAGACCTGCCCAAAACCTTTACCACGCCTGAAATCCGGGTTGACTGCCCGGATGCGGTCAAGTTCAAGGTTGTGGAAAAGATAGTGGCATTGTATAAAGCCCGGCAAAAGGTCATTGACATTGACGGGATGCGGGCCATTTATGAAGACGGGTGGGGCCTTGTTCGGGCCTCCAATACCCAGCCGGCACTGGTGCTTCGTTTTGAGGCCCTGACCGAATCCCGCCTGGAAGAAATTAGGACTGAAATTGAAACTGATTTGAAAAAAATCATTAAGGATATATAGCAGTTGAACAGGAACTCTGTGTTTGGGCGAAAAGTTGCCCAGATGCAAGGCGCAGAAAAATTTGGAACCGGAGCAACCTCATAGTTGTGAGGATTGCAAATTTTTCTGCAACGCCGCAGGTGGGTGACTTTTCGTTCAAACACTATGTAATTAACTTTTATGCAACTATCCCCGCCCCAACAGGACGCAGTTGACCATACCGGCTCCCCGGCCCTCGTGGTTGCGGGAGCCGGTTCCGGTAAAACCAGGACCCTGACCGCCAAATTTTCACATCTCATCTCTGTGGGCCATGCCCCGGAGCGCATCCTGGCCATCACATTCACCAATAAAGCGGCCCAGGAGATGAAGACCCGGCTGATGGAGATGACAGGTCTCCACCAGATGCGCTTTGAATGGGTGAGGACCTACCACTCTGCCTGTTTAATGATCTTGAAACGGCATTGTGAAATCATGGGATACAATCCGCCGTTGCAGGTATTCACGGTGTACCAGCAGGACAAACTGATCAAGGAGCTGTGCGTAAAAAACAATATTGACAAAAAATACGCACGCCGGATTCTGTCTTCCATCTCCCGGGCCAAAAATGACGGAGATCCGGCAAAATATTTTGACCGCAAACCGGGATTTTTAAACATCCGGATGGCCGATATTTTTGCCCAGTTTGAAGCGCGTCTTACGGAAATGAACTGTGTTGATTTTGACAATATCCTGCTGAAAACCCGGGATCTGCTCCGGGACAATGAAGCGGTCCGCAATTATTACCAGGATCTTTTTTCCTATATCCTGGTGGATGAATACCAGGACACCAACAACCTCCAGGAAGATCTGACCAACCTGCTGCTGGGCTCTCACCGGAACCTGTTCTGCGTCGGGGATGACTGGCAGGCCGTGTACGGGTTCAGGGGAAGCAACGTAAACCATTTCTTAAGTTTCCCGGACAAGTACAAGGACGCCAAGATCTTCCGCCTGGAGGAAAACTACCGGTCTGCCGACGAGATCGTCCAGGCGGCCAATGACATGATCGACTATAACCCGGACAAAATTGAAAAGCGCTGTTTTTCCCAGAAGAGGG
>JAKSBO010000588.1 GCA_022361095.1 Desulfobacterales bacterium
CCGGTCAAGGCCGGCCAACTCTTTTTTGAATTATCAAAATATCTGAAGGTCGATACGCGCAAGGACAGTGAATCGCACGATACTGAACACGGCATTATGGACCCGCCAGGCGATCAGCCTCCTGAAATAGTGAAGAATCTTTCAGAACTCATCAATGCTATTGATTCTGATCTCATGTGCCGATGGCAAGAGCTTCAGGAAGTGATGCCCATGAAAACGGTCCGCGAATTCGCTAAAAAAATAGAAGCGCTGGGAAAAAAGCACAAGGCAGCGTCACTTACCCAGTACGGCATAGATCTCTTTGGTTATACAAACAATTTTGATGTGGAAAATATGAAGATAATGGTAAGGCGTTTCCCGGATGTAGTAAATGAATTCAAATTGTTAGGGAGGTCCATCCATGAAATCAGATAACGCTTTAACCACGGTTTCCATTTTAATTGTGGATGATGAGCCCAAGAACATTCAGCTTTTAGGCAATCTCCTTGTAAAACAGCAGTATGACATCGAATTTGCCATGAGTGGAAAGCAATGCCTTGCATGGTTAAGGAGAAAGTCCTTTGATCTTGTCCTGTTGGACGTGATGATGCCGGAGATGGATGGCTATGAGGTGTGTGAAAAAATTAAATCCGACTCCGGAACAGAGCATATTCCGGTCATCTTTCTTACCGCAAAATCAGAAACAGATGATATTGTAAAGGCATTTGATACCGGTTGTGCGGATTTTGTTAAGAAACCGTTCAAAGCACCGGAACTGCTGGCAAGAATAAAAAAGGAACTTGAATTAAAAATGCTGAGAGGGTTGTTGCCCATCTGCTCTTATTGTAAGAAAATACGAGATGATAAAGGGTACTGGAGTCAAATTGAAAACTACATTTCCACCCATTCTCTGATGAAATTCAGCCATAGCATATGCGAAGAATGTTTTGAGGAAAATTTTCCCGGGGTTCGGGGTGGCGATGCTGAAATTTAAATTTTTACTCTCTATGAACGTACCAATAAGTTACTAAGTTTCTTTCAGGTTTTGTTGCGGGCTCAGCCTGGGTGGTGATAGATCAGGCCGGCCCAGGGCCGTTAGAGGAGAAAAGAAGATGAATCTAACAATGCACGGGATAAAGGTCCTCCTGTGGATGGCATTAACGGTTTATTGCATCCAGTTCCAGGCCGGTGCGGCCGAAAACCATGTATTAAAAGCTGTCATCATTCCGAAAATCGTGGGAATTGATTACTATGATGCGGTAAAGCAGGGCATTGACGAAGCGGACCGGCAACTGCCGGAATTAGAGATACAATGGACCGGCCCCACCCAGGACCGTGTTGAACAGCAGATCCGGATCATTGAAGATCTGATCCCCGAGCGCCCTGACCTCATCGCCGTTGCAGCCAATGATCCGGTGCGAATTGTTCCGGTTCTTCAAAAGGCACACAAGGCAGGGATACGTATTATGAGCTGGGACGGGGATACGAATTTTCGTGAATTTTTTGTGAATCTTGTGGAATACGAAGACTTTGGCCGTAAAATTTTGGAAAGCATGGCGGAACAAACCGGGCCCCGGGCGGATATCGCCATTGTTACCACCACCTTTACCGCACCCAACCAGGTCAGATGGATTCAGGCCATGAAACGGTACCGCAGGGAAAAATACCCGGACATTACCATCCTGGATATCCGGCCGGCCACGGAGAGCAGGGAGCGGTCATACCGGATCGGCCGGCAATACCTGAATGAATTTAAGTCCCTGGACGGTATTATCGCACTGGGTGTGCCCAATGTATCCGGGGTGGCCCGGGCCGTGGAAGATGCGGGGATGTCGGGTAAAATTGCCGTGGCGGGCAATTCAACCCCAAACCTGGCCCGGGACTTTCTCAAACGGGGAACCATGAAAAAGGCGGTGCTGTGGAATGCGCCGGACCATGGCTACCTCACCGTTTACTGTGCCCTGAACCTGCTCAAGGGGAATTTGATACCGGGCAAACCCTTTGATGCCGGCAGACTGGGCCGGTACACGCCCAGGGCAGATGCGCTCAATATGCAGGTGGCACTGCCGGTCATGGTGTTCACCAAAGAAAACGTTGACCGGCACCATTTTTGATCCCGGCCATGAAACTGAGCTATAAATTCCATCTGGTGGCATTGTCTATTCTGACGGTGATGACACTCTTGGTTGTGATGGCAGGCACCCTGATCATCAGCGACCTGACCCATACCCTCCAGGATCAGATTTTATATTCCGAACTGATGAAAATCCGGGAGAAGGTTTCCGATACCCTGAATCATTCCGGGGTCCGGGCAGCGGCACGGGCAGCCGCAGAGATTGATGCGCAACTCAAGGAAAAGCCACCCAATATCCGGACAAGCCGAATGGTGATCATTGAGGTGCCGGACCATGTGATATTCCATCCGGATTACGCCACCGGAGACGAAATTCAGCGGCATGAACTGAATACCATGTTTTTGCAAAAAGAAGGGCGGATTAATTACACAGAACAACGTGCCGAATACTACGGCGTTTATACCACCATGGAACCGGTGGGATGGCTGATCTGCCTCTCCATCAAAAAAAAAGACATGTATGCCAAACGAATGGCCTACCTGAAGAATATCGGCATGATCTCAGGCTTGCTGTTCCTGGTAACGGCCGGCGTTATTCATCTTTTTGTCAGGTCCTTTGACCGCCGTATCCAGGTCACCCTGGACTGTGTCAAAGAGATTGAAAACGGGAATCATGCGGTCCGGATTCCCCGGATCAGCACACGGGATGAAATCGGAAGGCTCCAGGAAGGTGTGAATGCCATGAGTCGAAAAATTCAGGCCCGCACCGCACAACAGCAGCAGGCCGAGACGGCCCTGAGGACACACCGGAATCATCTTGAGCAGTTGGTTTCCCAGCGGACGGCCGAGCTGGAAAAGGCAACCAAAGCCGCAGAAAAAGCCAGGAAGAAAGCCGAAGTGGCAAGCCTTGCCAAAAGTGAATTTATCGCCAATATGAGCCATGAACTTCGTACACCGCTTAACGCCATCCTCGGTTACTCCCAACTCATGCAACGGGATTCACACCTCCATGCGGAACAACAGGAGTATCTGAACATAATCAACCGCAGTGGTGAGCACCTGCTGACGCTGATCAATGATGTACTTGAGATTTCTAAAATCGAGGCCAAGCGTACCACACTCAACCCTGAAGCATTTGATCTCCACGTGATGCTTCGTGACATTTACGGTATGTTTAAACTTAGAGCCAACGAAAAACAACTGACATTTGATTTTGATGAATCCGATGATTTACCCCGCTATGTGATTGCAGATGCAAACAAGTTTCGCCAGATTATGATCAATTTACTGGGCAATGCCGTGAAATTTACAGACAAAGGCGGCATTGCCGTGCGGGCCCAAGTAAAAAGCAAAACAAGCGAAGAATTATGCCTGGCCGTTGAGGTGGAAGACACGGGTCAGGGCATCTCACAAGAAGAATTGAAAAAGGTGTTCCTTGCATTTGAGCAAACTGAAAGCGGTCAAAAAAAGCAGGAAAGTACCGGCCTGGGCATGGCCATCAGCCAGAGATATGCCCGCCTTATGGGTGGAGACATCACCCTTACCAGCCGTTTGGGGGAAGGCAGCAGCTTTTATTTTCATTGTATTGTCCACCCGGCCTCAGCAAAGGACGTAACAACAAAAGTCCGGCAAAAACATATGGTTGAATTGGCATCCGGACAGGAGATCCCTCGTATCCTGGTGGTCGAGGATAAATTGGAAAGCCGTGTGCTGCTCGTTAAATACCTTGAACAGGCCGGTTTTGATGTACAAGAGGCAAAAAACGGCAAAGAGGCTGTGGAACGTTTTGCACAATGGGCCCCCCATTTTATCTGGATGGATGTACGGATGCCGGTGATGGCCGGGCTTGAGGCCACTCGCCGTATAAGACGCCTGCCGGGAGGAGATCAGGTCCGGATTGCAGCGATAACGGCCAGTGCCCTGGAAGAGGAACGTGACATGATTCTTTCGGCCGGATGCGACGAACTTGTGCGCAAACCTTACCGGATCTCAACAATTTTCCGGATAATGGAAGCGCATCTTGGGCTGGAATATCTTCATAAAGAGGAGGAGATACCCGAAAGCGCCCAAGGGCAATTTGATCCGTGTTCCGTGAAACTGGACACGCTGCCGGCAGCGCTTTATAACGCATTAACCCAAGCTGTCCTTGAATTAGACACCGAGCGCACCCTGGCACTGGTGAAAG
>JAKSBO010000095.1 GCA_022361095.1 Desulfobacterales bacterium
TAAATAATATTGCCGAAGACGCGCCTGTTTACATTGGATCGGACTGGGATCTGCTCTCCGATGAGATGTTTGATCTCATGACGCCCCAGGAAGATTATAAATTGGACCCCGCAGGCAATGACGAAATTTACGGAAATGACGGAAATGACATTATTTTCGGAGATGTTCTGAATACCGACGGCGTATTTGATGATATCGCCGATGACTATGATTTATCAGGCATTACAGAGCTGCCGGACGGGTCGGGATGGCAGGTGTTTGAAACACTGGAAAATGAACTTGCAGGCTGGACCCGGGCAGATACCATTCAATATATTCGGGATCATCATGAAGATCTTGCTGAAGAAACCGTGTTGGGGGCGGGTCCGGATGATGGCGATGTCCGCGATGGCGGCAATGATGATCTTTACGGCGGTGCAGGAGATGACATTATTTACGGACAGGAGGGTGACGACACCATAGATACAGGCCCAGGTGATGATGTGGTTGACGGCGGTTCCGGGTTTGACACCCTTGTTGTGACCAGTGAAACGGAGCTTGATTTCAGTAATGTCAGCAACATTGAACGCATTGATCTGAATGGGGACAACGTGGATCAGACCATTACCCTTAGCCTGGATCAAGTTTTGAATATGACGGATGAGAATAACACGCTTCAGATTACCGGGGAGGATGGCGATTCCGTTACATTGACAGGTGTTGCCGACGGAGGATGGACCCATGACGGCAACGGCCTGTTCACCAATGTCGCTGATAACAGCATCCAGGTAACCTTTGATACGGTGGATGACGGTGTGAACATTGATGTGGATGTTGATAACGGCGATTCATTCCAGATATAATCGCCGCGGGTTGACCGGGTCTATCCCACAACCCAATTATAACAAATAATAAATTTAAAGTATCAAAAGAGCTGTGCCGGATTTTCCGGTGCGGCTCTTTTATTTCATCCGGGTGGCAAGTTCAAGCCGGTTACGGCATCCGGTTTTTTTAAAAATAGAGGTCAGATGGGCTTTAACCGTTCGGACGGAAACAAACATTTCTTCACTGATTTCCTGGTTTGACAACCCGTTAACCAGCCATTTGGCCACTTCTGCCTCACGGGATGTCAGAGTGCTCAACAGTTCTTCGCCTTCATCTTCGGCCTTGGTCACAGGCAATGCCGCGATCACCTGGGTGACGATGGCCGGCGGCAGCCAGATCTGGCCCGTTTTAAGGGTTGCTACCGCCTGTTTCAGGTTCTCTTCATGCATATGCCGGTTACCGTATGCCCGTATCCCCTTTTGTAAAAGCCGCAATGCCTGGTTTTTCCGGGGGATGGCAACAAGGGCCATGCAGGGGCAGGCAATTTCCGGCAGATCTTTTTCTTCACAGGCTTCAAAATCAATGATCAGAGTATCTTTTGGCGAAATATCATAACCGGCAAGTTTTTTTTCAGCCGGCAGGTGCATTGTCCGCTTACTGCCGCCGAATAAATCCCTGCAGCGCCGGACCAGGTTCCGGTCTTTGCTGTAAATAGTGACAGCCACCATGATTCTACCTTTCCCTCAATGCATTGCTTTTTGCCCGCAGGATGGGTTTCATCAAATACTGCATAATGGTTTTTTTGCCGGTAATAATATCAACCTGGGCCGTCATTCCCGCAATCATCTCTTTTTTATTATCTTCGGTGCCAAGGTATTTTTTTTCGGTCATGACCCGGACAAGGTAAAATTCCTCCTGCCGGTCATCGGTGATCGTATCGGCACTGATATGCACCACCTTGCCCTCAAGTCCGCCGTAAATGGAATAATCATAGGCCGTCACTTTAACCACGGCCTTAAGCCCCGGATAAAGAAATGCAATATCAGAGGGTCTTATCTTGGCTTCTACCAAAAGCTTGTCATCATCGGGCACGATTTCCACAATATCCATAGCCGGTTTAACCACACCGCCCACCGTATTGAACAGCAATTGTTTCACCGTACCATCCACAGGCGAACGCACATTTGTCCGCAATACCCGATCTTCTATGGCCACCTGATTTTTTTTCAACCGGGCTATTTCAGCCAATGCCTTGTTCAGCTCTTCCTGGGCTTCGGATCTGTGCCGGCTTTGGATTTCCCGGAGCTGATTCCGGCTCTCCTCTATTTTTGATGTTAGAGATCTTGCCTCATTTACCTCACTTTCATACTCGTTCTTTTTATCCAGAACCCTTTGCTTAAGCTGGATGAATTCAAGTTCCGATATCAATCTTTTTTCAAACATGGGTTTGGTGAGTTCCATTTCCCTTGCAATCATCTCTTTACTGGTTCTCAGATTCCTTATGGCCATACGGGTATCGGACAATTCAATCTCCCGCTGCTTGATACGCTGTTTTAACACCTCTATTTCACTTTGTTTGCGGGTAATATTGACATTATACAGCCTCTCTTCCTTTTCGAGCAGGTCCGGGGAAAGATCTTTTTCTCTTTCCACACCCTTTTGAAAACTTCGAATACCGGCTTCGGCTGCCAGCCGGATGGTATGGGCCCGCAACTCATTGATTACGGATCGGCTCTCTTCAAAGGAACTGCCGGCCCCTGTACTGTCAATCACAACAAGAATCTGTCCTTTTTTAACGGCATCACCCTCAATCACCTTGATCTCTTTGATGATCCCCCCTTCAAGATTCTGAACCACCTGGATCTGCCGGGAAGGAATCAGCCGGCCGATGCCTTGGGTTCTCTCATCAAGTTGTGCATAATTGGCCCATACAATAAGGGAGCCGACCACCAGGGCAATTGCATAGAGCAGAATATTGGTTTTGGCCGGACTGTCGGATAACACGGCGGCACTCAGGCTGTCCATGAATTCAATATCGGTACGGCTGTATTTCTTTTTGCTTCCCACAGGCCATCTTTGTGGGATGATCTTTTCAACAGAGTTGATATCAATGCTCATTTTTATTCCCTGATAGCCGTGCAAGGATCTTATCCTTTGGGCCGTCCATGACAATCCTGCCTTTGTCCATGACCAAAAGCCGGTCAACGATTTTAAGGCTCGAAGGCTTGTGGGTAATGACGATAGTGGTACGCCCTTTGGTTACACGGCCTATGTTTGCAATCACCTGGGCTTCGGTATTGAAATCCATGGCGGTTGTCGGCTCATCCAGCAGGACAATCGGACTTTTTTCAATAAATGCCATGGACACGGCAACCGACTGGCGCTGTCCCCCGGAGAGCCGGGTTCCCTTTTCCCCGACCTGGAGATCCATGCCCTGGGGATGGCGTTCGGTAAAGGTGTCCACCCCGCCGATCCTGGCCGCCCTGATAATGGCATCATCCGGCGCATGGGCGGATTTTAACGTAATATTGTCCCGCACGCTTCCGCTGAAAAGGGTCACATCCTGGGGCACATAGGAAAAATTATGGCGCAAATCCGCCGGATCAATCTGATTGATATTCAGGCCGTCTATAAAAACAGAACCTTCGTCCGGCTCAAACAGGCTGAGCAGCAGCTTGCCGATGGTGGATTTCCCTGACCCGACAGCACCGATGATACCGACGCGCTCTCCCGGTTTTATGTGAAAACTGATATCCGAAACTGCCCGGCTCTGCTCTTCCGGGTAATTGAAGCAGACATCCTTGAATTCAATGCCGCCTTTAAACCTGGGCCGGTGAATAAATTTTTTATTTTCAGGCCGCTCAACATCCTTTCCCATGAAGGCGTTGAGGGCGTTTAATCCGGCTTTCATCTGGCCGACATTCAACATCAGGGCAGCGGCCTGGGCCATGGGCGAAATAGAACGGGAAGCAAGAATGTTAACCGCAATCAGGCCGCCCATGGTTAATTGGCCGGCCTTGATCAGATAGACGCCGGCAATAATGATTGCCACGCTGTTCACCTGTGTTAAAAAAGCGGTAATGGTGGAAAGAAATCCGGTGCGGGTCCGTGACCGCTGACTTTTATCTGCAATAAACCCGCAGCTTTCCTCCCAATGCCACTGCATGCTGCTGCTCGCATTAAACGCCTTTACCGCCTCAAGATTGGACAAAGATTCTATGAGCACGCTGTTCCTGTGATGGGTGGCATCATGGGTACTGTTGATGGTTTTCTGGATGGAAATCCGAATGGGAATACTGATGAGTATAATCAGAAGCACCGTTGCAAGGGGGATAATCACAATGAGGTGGTGAATTGAATAAATGACCAAAAGAAAAATAGCGGCAAAGGGAAGATCAATAAATGCGGTGACCGCACTTGAAGCAAAAAAAGACCGTATGCCGTCAAAATCCCTTATAATGCTGGAAAACGAACCGACAGATCCAGGTTTATCCCGCAATTTCAGGTTCATGGCCTGTTCAAAAAGCATGGAGGAGAGAATCACATCGCTCCGGCGTGCGGCATTTTCAAGGAAGTAGGTGCGAATATTTTTAAGGATCAAATCAAAAATATAAACCAGGCCCACCCCGCAGGCCAGCACCCACAATGTGTCCGTTGCATTATGGGGAATAATGCGGTCATACACATTCAAGGTGAACATGGGTCCTGCAATGACAAAAAGATTCACCAGGAATGTGGCAAGCAGCACCCTGCCGTAAACCCCTCTGAACTTCAAGAGGGTGCCGAAAAACCAGTTTTTCTTTTTCAGGATACCGAAGGTTTCAGACTCCGGGCTTGCGCCTTTATATCTCTTTTTAAGAAAAAACACATACCCCAGGTACTCTTCTTCCAGTTTTTCAAGGTCGATTTGAACCGCATTGTCATCCACGGAAGGGATAATGACCTTGGCCTTTTTTTCCCCATAATCAATATCGAGCAACAGACATGCATTGTCATCTTTAAGGGCTAAAATCACCGGCAAAACCAGGGAAGGAATCTGTTTGAGCTTGCGTTTCTGAAGCTTAGAAACAAACCCCGCCTTTAGCGCAGCACGCGAAAAATTGGCTTTGGAATTTTCAATGCTGAACAGCCGCTGCCGGTCCGCACCGGGCTCAAAGGGCAGGCCATGGGAAAGCACTTTTTCAGAACTGGGCGTATGGTTCAGCCGGGTCAAAGCAACCAGGCACTGCATCAGGGGATCCAAAGAATAAGGTTCACTCATATTTATCCTTTTAGCGGCATCACTTCCGCAATGCCGTGGCCCTGGAAATAAGTGATGTTTTTAGCTGCAAGTTCAATTCGTTGGGTTTGGTTTTCAATTTTTGTGGCAATCAATTTTATGCCCAGGCTTTGGGTAATTGTAAACAGTGAATTTAAAACCATATCCGCTTTCTGGGGATCATCAAAGACCTCAAGATAATCCCGTTCAATTTTAATATAATAGGGCTTTATTTTATCCAGCACCTTTAGCGACAGATCATGCATGGTAAACCGGTCAATGCCGAACTTAAACCCCTTTCCCGTGATCAACCCGGCAAAATCAAAACAGATTTCAGAAAAATGGATCAATGTATTTTCATGCATCTCAAACAAAAGACGGTCGGCCAGATTTTTTTTATCCGAAAGAAACTGCCGCAGCCAGGCCACAGCCAGATTGTCCCGGCAGAATTCGGTGGTGATATTCACGGCCAGGACGCTGTCTTGATTCTCCTGCAGGAATGCTGCAGATTCTTCTATAATATACCGGTCAAGTTTGCTTGCAAGGCCCAGGGTCGTAATCATGGGGATAAACAGGTTTGCTCTTCTTTGGATGCCTTCCCGGTCCACCATGTTGACAAAAACTTCACGGTGGAATTCCCCCAAATCAGAACGGACGGGCTGGGCCGTGAGGAAAAAATGGTTTTCAGAAAAGGCAACGTCGATCAATGTTTTCCATTCCTGCTTTCCTAAAGCCTTTTGAAATGATTCATCCTTGAATATCTTAACCGCTCCCGAATGGCCGTTTTTTGCTTCGGACAATGCATAATCCGCTCTGGAAAGCACCATGCCCACGTCATCATTTTCGTCATAGGGTGACGCCCCGGCATGGACATGTATTGTGTCCGGTATATCCTTGTCCTTTTCCGACAAAAATTTTGCGATCACCGCTTCAACAAGGTTCATGACCTCTTTTGATTGGGTGTCCGGCAGGACTGCGGCAAACTCGCGCCTTGGAAATCTGTAGACCCCGGCCTTTGGTACCGAAAGTTTTGCACGGGTCTCTAAAACATCTGCCATCTCCCTGAAAATTTTTTGGACAAGGGGTCGGTTCCCCGAAACCTCGATCTCCTCAACACCGGTCAGGCTGAAAATGACAACATGGCCCCGGGCGTTTGGATGCTTATCCCCAACCGCTTCGGCAAACTGCTCAATAAAAGATGCACGATTATGAAGTCCGGTAATTTTATCCTGATATCTTAATTTCTGGTATTTGCTTAAATTTTCAAGATTGTGTTCGTAAACCGACTGCACTTTTTTAGTCATGGTGTTCATGGCAAGAACAACTTTTTTCAACTCAGGTGTCCCGGGGATTTTATGATTGATGATGAAATCATTATTACTGATTGCCTCTGCCTGTTGTTTTATTTTTTCCAAGGCGCCCAAAAGATGCCGCAACCCTATTATACTTATGAATAAAACAAGAATACCCAGCACAAAAAACTGCAGGCACAACTGTGCCGAAGTTTCCCACAATTTTGTATAGTATGAACCTGGATGGCCTTTGATTTTAAGGGTGCCGAAGATATTCCATCCATTCATGACCTTTGCCTCGACTTCGGGTATGACAAAATCAATGTGAGAGATGAAAAAAGCGGGGACGCCATGGATGGCCACGGGTTCGCGTTTTTCATAGACCAGGGTTCCGTCCCGGCGGAACAGTGAAATGGATTCAAAATACCCGCCGTCGAACATTGCGTTGATACTGGCCTTCATTAAATCTTCATCCATGGATCCGGCACTCAGCGTCAGGGCAAGCATGTTGGCGTTGTTTTTTGTGTTCAGAAAGGATTCGTTTGCCGTAAAATCCCGGGCTGTATTAAAATTGATCCTCAAAACTATAATCAGGGTTGCCGTCAAAAGGAAGGTCACCAATAGTTGTGTCTGCTTTAAAAGACTCAATGTTTCTTCTCCCGGATTTCCAGATCAATGGCTTTTAATTTTCGTTGGGTTTTCAACAGACCGCGGCTGAGGCGTTTGCCAAGGCCGTGCTGTTTCTGGATATAAAGATCCCTGGCTGTAAAACTGTAAACCGGTACAAGGTCGGGCCGTTGTGTGGCAGGCAGGATCTTTTTGATATAATTGTCAAGAACAAAAGGTACTGAGCCCGGTTTTTTGTAATAGGTGGCAACAAGATGAGCCGGTTCCGCAAATCCCCTGGCGCGAACATAGGTAAGAAATATTTTCTCACCGGGGACGCCAAGCTGTATCATGGTTAGGAATTTGGCAACGGCGAAATCTTCACAGTCCCCCTGCCCTTTGCCTATAAATTCCAGGCGGCTGGCCCAATAAGCACTTTTATTCCATGTTTTTCTGGCGGAACAGTATTCCAATTGGTTAAAAAAATTGTTTACATTAA
>JAKSBO010000619.1 GCA_022361095.1 Desulfobacterales bacterium
CGGCCTGCCAAATTTGATTTATAAAACTCGATAATCCAGTTTTTAGGGAATTTGTTCAAATTCAAGGCGGAAACAATTTTTAACCGGAGGAATATACAATATATTTTGAGGATTAAAAATTTTTTCCAACACCGAAGTTGGGCAAATTAACAAAAACTGGATCATCGAGTAAAAGGAGCCTGCAGAAAATAATTCAGGCTGCAGGAGATTAAATGATGAAAAAAAATATTTTATTTGACCTGGACGGTACGCTGACAGACCCGTTTGTAGGGATCACCACATGTATTATTTATGCCCTTGAAAAATTGAACGCCAAGGGTCCTGAACCCGAAAGCCTTAGCTGGTGTATTGGGCCGCCGTTACATGACAGCTTTTGCAAACTTCTGGATGGGGATACGGCGCTGGCGCAAAAAGCGGTGATGTTTTACAGGGAACGTTTTCAAAAAACCGGCATGTTTGAAAACCAGGTATATGAAACCATCCCTGAAGCGCTTGGGGCGCTGAAAGAAAACGGGCATACCCTTTTCGTTGCCACCTCAAAAGTCAGAATCTTTGCAGAGAAAATCATTGATCATTTTAATCTGGCCCCCTTTTTCAAATCGGTTCACGGCGCTGAGATGGATGGAACAAGTGCAGATAAAGCCGCTTTGATTGCCTATATCCTGGCGCAGGAGGGACTTGAACGCGTTGACACGGTAATGGTGGGGGACACCGCTTACGATATGGTCGGGGCAAAAGAGAACGGCATTTACGGATTAGGCGTTCTCTGGGGATACGGCAGCCGGCAGGATCTGGAAGATGCCGGCGCCGGGCGCTGTATATCATCCCCCAGGGAACTGAACTGTATCCGGCACATTTGATGGTCCCGTAAAGCGTCTAAAGCTCAAGGGTGGCCATCAGGGATTGAGTTCGATGACGTTAAAAATAATTTGGTCAAAACTGCCGGATTCATCCACCACGGCCAGGTGATACCGTCCAGGCGCCGGCATGGATATAAAAAACGGTGCTGATCCATCAGCATTCATTAACGGTTTTTTATTCAGGAACCATTGATGCGCGCCCCTGCCGCCCATGGCCCTTAAGGGGATGGAGGAAGAAGCGTTCTGCCCCGGCTGACGGGTCAGGATGCTGTTGTCTGAAACCGAAACAATTTTTATCCCGGGCAGAATCAAGGGGGCCATGCCCGGGCAGGCGCGGGAATCCTTGGGCAGCAGAGCAGCCCGCCGCCAATGGGCCGGAATAAAGGGTTCCGCCTGCCATGGCCATAAAACCACGGTTTCTTTTTTAATACCTCCGCAGGCCGGTGTTGCCCGCCTCCCACGGCGGTCTACCCGGAATGTCCGGCGCAGAGGGGCGGTCAGGCCGGTCTCTCCGGTCATGGTCGGCGGAATCTGCCCGTCCAGTATCCAGGCGTCAAATGTTTTGGCACAGGCGCCTTTTGCCCGGCCCCGGATACCGGATGCAGCAAGGCCCGACGGCCAGCATATGCGCGCTTTTGATATGCTTTTCGGCGGTTTGTGTGCCTTTGGATCAGAGATTAAACTCTCCATGACCTGACCCAGGAGGGGAAGCGCCGTGACGGCACCATACTGCCCCGGGGACGGGGAGCCGTCAGGCCGGCCGATCCATACCCCCACCGTGTAATCCCCCTTAAGGCCCATGGCCCAGGCATCCCTGAATCCGTAGCTGGTACCGGTTTTCCATGCCGGGGACAATGCGCCGGAGAGCCGTCCCACCCCCTGTCTGCCCGGAAAGGGCCGGGACAGGATATCCCGGATGATAAAGGCGGCACCGGGACTCATCAGGTACCTCTCCTCAATAGGTTCCCTAGGCGTTAACCGCGGCTTTCCCGCAATCCCGCCGCGTCCGAGGGCCGTATACAAAGTGACCAGGGACTCCAGGCTTGTGCCCACACCGCCCAGGGCCATGGAGAGATTGGGCCTGCCTTTAAACTGGAACCGGGCCCCTGCGTTGCGCAATCTGTCGTGGAACCGGCCCGGTCCATAGGCTTCCAGTACCTGGACCGCCGGCAGGTTCAACGAATCCTGCAGCGCCCGGGTCACCGTAACCGGCCCTGAAAACCCCCGTGTAAAATTGCCCGGGTTATAGTCTTTTTTGTATCGCGGCACATCCAGGAGCATGGAATGGGAATGGATCAGCCCCTGATCCATGGCAAGGCCGTAAATAAAGGGCTTTAATGTGGACCCCGGAGACCTTAGGGCCCGGATCATATCCACATGGCCCAGCCTGGATGTATTGAAAAAGTCCGCTGATCCGGCATAGGCTTCAACTTCCAGGGTTTTGTGATTGACCACCAGCACGGCACCCGATTGTTTTGGGGGCACGCTATCCATATATGCCCGCAACAGTTCTGCCATATTCATTTGCAGGGTTTCATCAATAAAGGTGTTGATCAGCGCTGTCCCAGGATAAACGGCTTTCAGGCGCCGGGCAGCCAGGGGGGCCGTCATGGATGTGGGAAATCGGAAGGCGATCACCGGTTCCTGCCTGGCGGCCCTTATCCGGTCTGCGGTCCAGATGCCGAATTTGCCCATCCGGTCCAGCACCTTGTCCCGGGCCCTGGCCGCTTTGTCCGGATGGCGGTCGGGCCGGTATCTGGAGGGTGCCTGGGGCAGTACGGCCATAAGCGCGGCTTCGGCCCGGGTCATCTCCTTTGCATCTTTGCCCAGCCAGGTGTAACAGGCCGCCCGGATGCCTTCGATATTGGCCCCAAACGGGGCATGGGTCAGATATAGTCCAAGAATTTCGTCCTTGGAAAAGTGGTATTCCAGTTGAAACGCCCTGAACATCTGGCGCAGTTTAACCCCCATGCGCGGGAAAAATCGCGGGGACGACGGGCTGTGGCCCTGTTCGTTCACATCAAGGATTCGGGCGGTCTGCATGGTGAGTGTTGATCCGCCGGATACGATCCGGCCATGGACCAGGTTCTGGAAAAACGCCCGGCATATGGCCAGGGGGTTGATGCCGGGATGGTAATAGAACCAACGGTCTTCATAGGCCAGAAGGGCTTGAATGTATAATGAAGAGGCCTGGTCCGGCCCGGCCGGATACCGCCACACCCCGTTTTTATCGGCAAAGGCACGCAGGGGGGCCTGGTGGCGGTCCGCAATAACCGTGGATACCGGGCGTCCCGTGGTGTCAAAGGGGAACAAATGGTCCAGCCCGATAAAGCAGAGACCGCATGCCGCCGCGATAAAAAGCAGAATCCCGGCAGTTGTTACTGCTTTCCGGGTCATACGCCGTGTCGTTTCACCCATTGGCCGGGCAGATTTCAAAACCGGGAAATTCCCTTTTTGTCTGAACCGAGCTGTCCGTCATCTCAGTTTTGATTGGCACCGGGGGAACCGACATGGGTTTGGACAGCGGTTTTCCCCACACCCCGGATATAAGGCCGGTACATATCTTCCACCAGCGGCGGCGGCAGTTTGAAAACACCGGGGCTGACCACCCGGACGGCATAGAAAATCCGGCAGGTCTCATGGTATCCAAGATCGAGGGCTGTTATAAATCTGTCGTCCCTGTATTCGGTGTGGGCCGTATTATACCCTTTATGCCATTGGGAAATGGTTTTGCCCTCAACCTTTATATCATTGATGAGGAATGCGCCGGACACATTGGGATCTTCGAGCTCAAATCCGGCAGGCAGCATGTCCACCACCAGGGCATGGGGCAGTCGTTGTTTTTTTGATTTAACCTTTAACGCCACAATGATCCGGTCCCCGGACGTTACCCTGGAAATATCCACAGGCTTGGCGTTGGTATCCAGAAACTGCCTGGAAATGCTTACGCCGTTAGTTTGGGGGGCGGGCAGGGTGTTGGGATACCCGGTGAGCACAAGATCCAGATAAAGATTGGCGCTGCCGGTGTTCTTTACGGTGAATCCCCGGGCTGCAGTGCCCTTTGTGAAGATTGCCCGGCCCGGCCCCTCCCCGGTTTGGGTACCGGTTTTGTTTCCTGCGGTCACATCGGCAGCCCATGTCCCGGCCGGATGGGCCAGCTTGGCCGCCCCTGCCATGACCAGGCTGTTGCGTTCCTGGGTGGAGAGCCACTCCCGCTCTTTCAGCCCGGCTGAAAGGTCATGGAGGAACACGCCCCGGAATCTGTAGTCGGCAAAATAGGTGGTTACAAAATAGTAGGCGGCTGCAAGGTCCCGGACATTGGAGCCGTAGTCTGCGCCATACACCCGTTCATCATCCCGCCGGGTTTTCAGGGCCAGGTCAAAGGCCTCAAACGCCTTGGTCCGGTCACCGGCGAGCCCAAGGGCCGTGCCGGCATGGACCAGGCCCAAGGGTGTTGGGTGGTTGGCTTCTACATAGGCATAGACATTCCTGGCATCCCCAAGCCCCAGGGAATTGACCCGTGCAAGGACAAATGCGGCATAGGCCCGGGTGGAGGCCCTGAACATCTTGCAGTCCGTCCATCCCGGGCAGTGAATGGCCTTGGGACGGCGAACATATACGGTAAGGCGTTTAAGGGCCTTTTTCACTGCATTCACCGGCACTTCATACCCCGCGTCCACAGCTTCGACCATCATATGGGTGGCGTAGGCCGTCAGCCAGGGGCTTTCCGGACTGCGGGAACTCCACAGGCCAAAGGCGCCGGAGCTTTTTTGCTTTTCAAGCAGGCGCTGGATGCCGAGCCTGATTTTTTTACCGGCGGCTTCCCGGGTGCCTGTCTCAACCCCCAATTGTGCAAACTGATCAAAAGAGAGCAGTATATGGGGAAAAAAGCCTGATACGGTCTGCTCAAGGCAGCCGTACGGATAGGCAAACAATTCACTGACATGCCGGGCCAGGTTCACCGGCGGCTCCGAATCCATGCCGGCTATCACGGTAACCGTATCCGGCACCAATGTGTTCAGGGCGGCGGATGGCGTGGAAAACTGTTGTCCCGGGGTCAGCAGTTTCTGCCAGGTCCGGGTCTGATGGGGATAGGGTGACCGGGTTTCCAGAAACCAGGTTTTGGTCATTTCCGGCGATACATCCGGGCCTTGGATGCCTTTGATCCGGCAGGTGATGTGTGCCCGGCCCGCCGTGGTGCCTGCCGTAACGGGCAGCTTCACGCTTTGACGTTTATGGGGATCAAGGGCGAATGAATGATTGGCTCTTCCCGTGACAGACACCGGCCCGAAAATGTCCGTTTCCAGGGTTATATTCTGGACAATATCCGTTAAATTGTTCAGTTCCAGCATGATAAATCCCCGGTCTCCACAGGAAAGAAACCGCGGCATGGTGGCCTGGACCACGATGGGCGAAGCCAGGACCATCTCCTTGTCCCCGGAACCAAAGGTATCGTCCGTATGGGCAATGGCCATGATCCGCACCTCTCCATTAAAATCCGGTATATTCAGATGGAACAGGGCGTTGCCCCGGCTGTCGGTATCAACCGCCTTCCGGTGGATGGCCAGGATCTGCACATCGGTTGACGGCCGGTCCCCGCCCCGGGTCAGGGTGGCCATATCCCCGCCGAACCGCATTTTTGCATAACTGCCCTCTCCAGCTTCAATGAGTTTCTGGTAAATATCATGGAGTTCGGGGGTGTATTTTCTGGGTTGGAAAAAATAGCCAAAGGGGTCCGGGGTTTTAAACCGGGTCAGGTTTAAAATGCCGGAGTCCACGGCAGCCAGGGTGACCATGGCGTTTTTTACCGGTTTGCCCTGGGTATCGGTCAGATTGACCGTCACATCCACCCGGCGGTTGGGTTCTGTCTTTTCCGGGGCCTGGATATCGACGTTTATACGGCGGCCGGTGCGGTCAAGGGGCAGGTGGATCAGTCCCACGGCGCGCTTGGGCAATTTGGCGTTCCTGCTTTCACCGGGCCGGATTACCAGCGCCGATACATACAGATCGTGGCGGGCCCAGGCCGGATCAATGGGGAGGGCAATCTCTCTTCCCCGGGCAGGGATATCAATGGGCAGGGTCAAAAGGTTGTCTGCCCCATCCACAAATAAAAATCCTTTTCCGCCCTGGGGTGCTTTGATGGTCACCCGGGCCGTGTCCCCGGCCCGGTAGCCCGGTTTGTCCAGGGTGAGATCCACCCGGTCCGGCCGGTTCATCTCTTTGGGACCCTGCCCCTGGGGCCGCCAGCCGGCCCAGACGCTTTTGGCCGTTGTCAGGCCGGTGGCAGGATTTTTTATTTCCAGGCGGTAGCCCCCCCATTCCACAGGGACATTTACCTGGGCCTTGCCCTGATCCGGAATATCAAGGTCAAACCGGTCCACGGGGTAGAACTGGCTGTTGCTGCCCCAGTGCCACGTGTCGTCTTTATATTCCCAATAATACTCCCGGTGCTCACGGATCACCGTGACCTTCAAACCCTGGGCGGCTTTGAGCCGGCCATGGGTATCCGCCAGGATCACTTCAAACGTTGCCGTGTTATTTTCGGGTACCTGGCCGGGGTCGTCTTGGGTCCCCGACATGTTTCTGATGCCCACAAGATTTTGTGCCGGCCACACCTGCCAGGAGGCGTTTCTGACCACCGGGCGTTCCCCGGCGTCGTACAGGCTGACATTGGCGGTGACCCAGTGGGGTGAGGTCACGTCCTGCCACTGATTATCGACTTTAATCACCCCTTTTCCCGTTTCATCCAGGCGGATATCGTCGCATGTGTATGTGGTGTTTACAAGATCTGTGATGTCGCCGAATTCAAAACCGGGCAAGGTCTTTTGGAACAGATCCCGGGCCTGTTTCACGTGGATTTCGGCATTGGCCCGGCTGCCGCTTGCGGGTGCCCCGTACAGAAAGTCCCCCTGGATTTGGATGGCAAGATCTTCAGCCGGGGAGAGAATCGTGTTGTCTGCCCGGTCAATCTCCAGTTTCATACGCTCGGGCAGAAACTCGGATACCAGAAAGGGATACGCTTTAAAGGCGCCACCGCCAATGGCAAACGTCACCCGCCATTTGCCGGTCATCGCATTGGCGGGCAACTGAAAACCGGTGTTGAAATGATTGCCTTTGCCCGGCCTCCAGGTAAACTCCCGGATGGTTTTTCCGTCAGGTTGAACCACCTTGGCAGCTATTTTTATTCTGGGTGCCGGCCTGCCATCCTGGTTTTTCAATATGCCGTCAATCACAACGGTCTCCCCGGGGCGGTAAATGTCCCTGGGGCCGTATACAAACAGCTCCAGGGGGCTGAACAGGGCATCGCCCATGGCAAATTCCGAGAGATCAAGGGCCGGGGTATCCATGGCCATCAGGCTGATATGATTCTTTTTGGCAACAGAGACCAGTGCCAATTTTTCAAAGTCTCCTTTTATCACGCACAGGCCGTCTTTGGTTGTTGACTGTTCAAACAGGGGCTTTCCCTCTATGTCAAATCCCTTGATCACCGCTTTTTTTATCGGATCTGCCGTTGAAAGGCTTTGGATGAAAAACCGGATGGCGGTCTTATATACCCTGGCATGTACCCCTAAATCGGAAATGGAAAACCAGGTCATGCGGTATCCGTATTGGTAATGGCCCGCGCCCCGGAGTACGGCAATGTAAATACCGGGTGTTTTAAGCGCCCTGATATGGGTGATGGGGATGTTGACCTGGGTGCGCAGGTCCTTTTTAATGTCCAGATCCCAGCGGCCGGAGTAGACAAGATCTGCGATTTTCGCCAGTTCATCAGATTGGTAGTATTGTAAATATGCGGCCTCCCAGAATTCATCCTTGAAGTCTCTCAACTGATCCGGCCGCACCCTGAAAAAGTCAATGTCGGCCTGTTTGATGTTCAGGCTGTCCACGGGCAGGCCCTTGACCAGGTCCGTGGCCAGGATGAATCCTGTGGAGCCGAATGCGATCATGGGGTGGGCCGACCGGGTGGTTACCTCATACATGATTCTTTCTGCTAACGCCTTGCCCTGGGCAGGCGCCAGCCCTTTTGCCACATGTATGGTATAGGCGGTGTCCGGTTTTATCCGGGTGAAATAGGCCACCTGGGTATCTTTGGCCAATATCCATGCACCGTCCACAGGGGTGTCGTCCGCTTGTTCAATAATACTTAAATATTTGCCCAGATCCTGTGTTGTATCCAGGGGCAAGGAAAATGTCACCGCCACGGCGTTTTGTCCGTCCACGGTCTGCTGGCCGGCAAACCGGGCTTCAAGTTCGGCGCTTTGGGCCGGCCCTTGAAGTGCGAAAAACAGGAGGCATAGCGATATTATCGGTAAAAAAAACAATCGGAAATGTTTCATGTTATTGTCCTTCATTTGGATTCCCATGGGAATTTTGATGCCCTTTACTATTACGGGAAGTAAAAAGCGTTACGCTCTGCAGCAAAAAATCAGGGCCGTGCAGTTGGCTTTTTGCTGATGAAAACTTGTTCTAATTTACATCTGCGCAGGGCATGTGGCAATAGCGGTATTAATAAAGTTATTTTTGAGTGAGCCCTGGGGCGGATGAGGTTGAACTTATTTAATAGTATAGGAATTTCCATTTTCTGACAGCGAATAGCTAACGGCTGACAGCCCGCCCGAAGGGCGATAATTCAACCGGGGAGCGCGGGTGAAATGCCCGTGCTCCCGGATATGGCAAAATAGGCAGGCTGCTTTGAATATGGGTTTTGGGGAATGCATTTGCCCCTGGTAAAAGCAGGAACGGTTATGGAACGGAGAAGATCTTGCTGAAAAGGACCGCTCCTTTTTTATTTTCATTGTCTTTTAGAACGATTTTTAAATTTCTGCCCGACAGGCTGGAATTTTTTGGCAGAGATAAAGGGATTCTAACCATGCGTAATTTATTGGGGTAGTATACGGCAGCACCGGAAATCACCCCCACCCTCTCTTCATTTTGGCCGTTTTCCCCAACCAGGTAAACATCTATATTGACGGATGCGGACCGATTCCCGGAACGTGTCAGGTCAAGATTGACAAACGTCTTTTCGGATTTAACGACGTCAACGCGGGAAACCCCAACGTTTGATTCTAACTTGCCGTAACGGACAAATACGGGCAGCGTCACCCCGATGAGAAGATCAATATCAAAATTGGTTTGACCTGCGGGGTTTGCAGCAGCCCCTGTTTTGTCCGAAGGAGACGGCAGGGCAATGGGAGAAAGACTTAAGTGCATTCGGTATTCCCCGTCCGGGATGCCTGCGGGGCGTCTGGCCATAAGACGTATGGTCTGGGACTTTCCCGGGTCGAGAACGGTCCGGCGGGGCGAATAGCGCAGTATCTTTTTCTGTTCTTCCTGGGCCGGGGTCGGGGCTTCGATTTTTTTTAGCCGGCCTTGGGGATCCATCTCCATGTGGATCAATTCAATCCGGAACTGCAGGGGCCGGTCCCCGGGATTCACCATGGTGATGCTGGCCGTACGGTTCCTGCCCTCAAGAAGAATTCGTTGCGGCGAGACCAGAATTCCCCTGGTACGTGCCTGGAGGTTGCCGGGAATAGTGATCACACACATCATTCCCAAAATCAGGAAATACACAAAGTTTAATTTATATCGACAGGATATTCTCATGTATAAATGCTTTCAAAAAATTAAGGCGTTCCAATTTTTATTGCTGGCCGTTATTCAAAAACAACCATAATGACGGTGCTGCCGCTGTAAGATCCCCCGGCCTGTCCCCTTTGAATATTCAGACGGCCGCCGATATACAGATCCAATACACCTCCGGCACTTGAGCCCCCGGCCATGGAAAGGGTGGAGAAATGATCCACAACGATATGGTTCCCGCCCGTGGTCAAGTTTGCGCCGGCAGGCAAGACCAGGGTACAGGAAAAAGGAAGCCCGGAACTGACACGGATGATGCCGCTGCTCCCCGGGGTGGAGAGTACGGAAACCCCGGCGCTTGTTTTTACGGTTCCTGCAGGCCCGAACCGGGCGTCGATTTCAATGGTTTCGTTTTGGCTCGGGTCTGCAATGATGGTGCCGAAAGACAAGGGTTGAAGGGCGTCCACAGTAAGGGCAAACACACGGCAACAGAGCGGGCACAACAGAATCAGGGCCGCCCACAGCAGGGCAATACTTTTTTTATTTTTTGGCCTCATCATCTTTTGCCTCTGACGGCAGCGGCCTTCAATATTAAAATTTTACTGGTAATTGACGGCAATGACATCGGCTCCGCCACTGGCATATGTGTCTGCAGTCTGGCCTGCGCTTATGGAGAGCCGGCCGCCGACATAGATGGTCCCGCTTCCTGCTCCGTCAAGTGTCAGGGGCGTCGGGGTTGAATAGGTGGCAATCTGGTCAACCGTCATGGTAATAAGTCCGGTTGTATCATCATCAATCACAATTGACGCCGGATAGGTGATGTCCACGATGGCGTTGGGAACCGTGGAGGTCACATTTATTGTGCCGCTGGAACCGGCCACGGTTATATTTGTGAGGGCACCGGTTGTGGCCACGGGCTGTGCAGCGCCTGCAGAGGCATCAATGATCACGGTGTCTGCACCCGCACTAATGATCGTGCCAAAATCAACGGTTGCATTGCTCACCGTAAGGCTTGCCTGCTGGATCACTGCGTTGACCGTAATGGTTGAATCCACTGCCGGCGCGCTGCCCGGCATAGACATCAAAAGGGCTGCCGCCAGCACGATATACCTGCAAAACATTCTTTTTTTCATCCCGATTTCCTTTCGTTGTTACGCGCTTAGCTGGTTTTTCTAGTGAGATATTCTTTCTTTCGGCAATTCAAGAAGATCCCTTAAATTTTTTCCTGTCCCGGGCGTGCTTGAAAGCCGCAGGTTACAGGGATATCATCCGTGCATATTGTTGCTTTTGGGCCAGGGCGTTTTGCAGGCCGCCTGCGGCCTGCCGGTCTTCAAAACGGCCCACCATGACCCTGTACCAGATCCCCTTCTGGGGACCAAGATCCACCCTGCGGATGTATCTGGCCTCATCGCCCAGGAGATTTCCGAATTTTTTATTCACTTCGCCAAGGGCCTTTTCCGCCCTTTCCGGTTGCCTGAAGGATGCCAGGTGGATACTGATATCATTTTTCTTCTCAATGGGAACCATCCGGGTATAGGGTTTTTGCATTTTTATTTTCTTTGCAAGGGCTTGCGCCTCATCATTGCTCTGGAACCGGCCTGCCACTACCCTTTGCCACACGCCTTTGTCCGGCCCAAGGTCAACCGTCCTGATTGAAAACGGCTGGTCTTTAAGCAAGGACGGATATTGGGTTTTCAGTTCCCCGATACTCAATTTTGCCTTTTCCATGGTCCTGAAAGAGGTCATATGAACCCCTGCGTCCCCTTTGGGTTCCAAGGGGACCACGTTACAATAGGGGGCATGCATTCGAATCCGCTTCCTAAGTGCTTCAGCCATCCGGCGCTTGCCGGATGCGCTGACCACCACCCTGTACCATTGGCCTTTTTCAGGCCCCAGATCCTTTTTTTGGACCGTATAATCACAGCCGCTCAATAGTTTGGGGTATTGTTTTTTCAAAAAGGATATACCGGCTACCGCTTTTTCAGGGGTCCGGTAGGACGTCAGATGGACACCGTACCGCTGCCCGGTATCCGGCTGGTCCGGAGAATCGGATAGAGCTTCAGCTTTAGGTTGCGGCATGGCTTGGCGGACATGTTGAGCCGGCTGTGCCGGTGCTGCGGCAATGGTGTCCGCATCTTTTCCCGCAAGGGATTTTTCCTGCACGGGCGGGACTTGCAATGTCACCGGAACATGCACAGGAGGCGGTGCTTGGCTTTGAACCGGTTTTTGGGCCAGGATTTCGGGCTCAGCCGCTTTTTTGTGCAGCACCAGATCCCGGCCGCTTACCACATCTCCCTCACTGCCGATCAGAATCTCACCCAGCCCTTCTGCCCGGGAGGTAAACCGGAGGCTGTCATCCGGGTGGAGCCGAACCGAATACCTGCCCGGGGGCACCTTCATAAACAGGTAGAAGCCATCATATTCGGACCGGGTTTCGTCTGCCACGTCACCGTTTTCATCCACCAGTTGCAGGCGGGTATTGGGCAGGGGCGACTTGTCCCCGTCTTCTTTGGCAAGGCGGACGGTGCCTTCTATTTCGCTGGTCGCGATAACCGGTATTTCCACGAGCTCCGCATGGCCGGGCCTGGGAACGATGGAGTTGCCTGTTTGAGAAGGTTCCCAGAACGGGTCCTCAAGTGAGTTTTTATCCACTACAACATCGGTGGGGGTGTACTTTTTCAAGCCGGTCAACAGTGCCACCCCGTCTTCATTGGTCTGTGCCTGCTTAAAGGCCTGGGGCGCGTCAACTTTGGCACCTTCAACAGGCCGGTCTCCCTGGTCGAAAACGGCGTTGTTGTTGCGGTCGTAAAATACCCGGGCCGAAACCCTGCCCGTGTCTGCGCTTTTTTCCGAGGTCATATACATTTTTTTGCTTCTGGGTTCCCTGCCGATGGAGGTGGTCACTGCCAAACTGGCGATGAACTCCCCGTCCGATCCATAGCTCACCTGGGGGGAGAGAATGTATTTTCCGTTTTTCCAATTGAGTCTTACACCCCCTGTCACTTTATCCTGGGCCTCAAGTTCCGCCTTGAAGAGCAGTTCCGTACTAAGATCGTCCATGGGATTAAACTGGGTTGATAATTCCAGGCCTTCAATTTCTAATTTCGGGGCCACTTCATAATCCAGGGCACCGCGTACCCGAAGATTTTTAAAGTTACCCGTAGCCCGCAACTGCCCTTCCAGTTCCGACTCTTCCCAGGCAGGACTGTCGTTCCAATCAAGCCGGTTATTCAAATAGGTGCTGCCCATGTTTGCCCCCAGGTTCAACGATAACAGGTTGTCCGAGGACTGCTCCTTTTGGCTTCCCCGGTAGGAGAGGGTATAGGGAATATCCGGGAATTTTTCCCCATTCTCCAGAACACCTGAAAAAGAGATGTCGGTCCTTGCCTTAAGGGGATCTGCCCCGGAAATGTTTTCGGCGGTAAAATTATTGTAGAACTGCTGGCTGAGCCGGAGATCCACGGGGCCCGCCTTGGTTTCGGTTCCGGTCTGGAGAAAGAGCTGGGCCGCATTTCCGCCCTGGGTGTCATGGACATAGTCTGCGCCTGCAAATACACCGCCCATGGCAGCTTTGATGCCGGTATTGAGATATTCATGGCGCTCTTTGTTCAGCTGCTGGCTCTGGATGCCGCCGCTTAAAGATACCTGCTCGTTTATCCCGTATTCATACTGGCCCACCATGCGTACCGCATCCTGGTCCAGGGTTTTGAATTCCGGATTTGGATCCACCAGGGTGGAATTCTGGGTGGTGACGGAGAGGTGGTATTCCCCTTCTCCTTTGCGAAGCATGTCATTGCCCACATTCATGCTTTTGGTCTGGGTTCGTTTTTGGCCCTGGGGCCCGTAAAAAATCAGTTCAAAATCATTCTTTCCATAAAACAGATCAACCTCTTTGAAGTCGTAGCGGCCGTCAGATTCCACCCGCTGTGATCCGACCAGATTGCCGTTCCTGTAGAGCTCCACATCCCATCCCGGGGGAAGGTCCCCTTCAAACCGGGTGGTGTCGAAATCCCGTGTGCGGTTGAGTGCCTGGTTGGTAATGGTGCCGCCGGTTTCATTCTGCCCTGACGAAATAATGGGAAAATCGGGCACCTGGACATCCCCCACCGCAATGTGGGTGGCTTTCATGGGGCCCAGGATATTGCCGTCCGGATCACCCCGTTCCAGGGTGATCCGGCTGTTTTGCAGGCCGTCCTCATCATCCCCGGCAAAAAATATATCAGCGGTCATCTTGCCGACATCCCCCCGGGCAAGGAGACTGTACTCTCCTGAAAATCCATTATCCCGTTCCTTGCCGCTTTCGTGGGCGCCCTGGAGGGAAATATCCATTACCGGGACTTCCAAAAGGTTGTAGCGGCTCTTTTTCCTGGGCAGGACAGCATTGTTCCTGTCGCCTTTTATAACTTGTCCCAGGCGGCTTTCACGTTCTGCACGTGCCTGGAAGGGGAGATCCTCACGGGGATTGATTTTAATAGACTGGTTGTAGAAGTCATAAGTGAAATCCACTGGGAACCATTCCCCCAGAACCTGTGCATCCACATAGATTTCGCCGTCGGCAGATCCGGCTTTCCCTTCCGGGATCTTCAGTTGTCTGCCCTCAATAACGGCCTCACCCTTTGACAGGTCAAGGGAAAATTGCCGGCCTTCTGAAATAAACCAGCCTTTTGCCGTTTGGGACGCGGCATCCACTCGGATATTAAAATCAATAACCCGGGTGATCTCTTCCAAAGGAATCAATACCCGGTTATTATCCCCGTAGGCCGTCATCCCGGAACTGAGCAGCATATTTTTATACTGCGCATCCAGTATCAAAAGGTTATCCGGACTGATCAGCTCCCTGCCGGGTCCGTCTCCCGGGGCGGCGGGTCTGATTGGCGTCCCGGGAGCCGGGGGGCTGACGGCCAGCGTATCAGGGCTTGGCTGTATCTCAGGCGTTGCTTTTGGGGTTATGCCGGTGCCGGGCAAGGATTTGGCGTTGGTAAACGCCTCACTGCTCAGCAGAAAAATATTGTGATTGCCAAGTTTCTGGGTCAATTCGTCAAAACGTTTCCAGTCTATGGCACGGCCCTGACCGGCATTTTCAAGTAATTCGTGGCGCTGCAAAAGGATATCACCGAGCCGGAACGCAAGATCGTCATTTTTTTGACGAATCCGTGTCCACTTTTCATACTGTGCCGTCGGCTTGAGCAGTTTATCTGCCTTTGCCAATACGAACACACGGGAAAATGGGTCGGAACGTGCCCCCTTGGGGGAACCTGCCAAATCGGCAGTTTTGGATGTTCCTATCCCTGAAATCGGCTCCATGCCATCTCCTGCATTCCATTATAAAAGAAATTCTGTTATCTACAGGAGCAAATTGGATGCCAGACGATGATAGCGCAGCCATCCGTTAGACGTTTTACAGGGCCTTCAAAGATGTTGATGACTATTGCTTTGTTTGACAGAGAAGGGTTTTTTCCCGGGAAAATGTAAAAAAATGATAGTAGGCAAAATGAACGCTACGTGTGTATTCACAGGGGAATCCGGAAGGAAATATACCTTTGAATTGTATTCCAGGAGCGCCCCCCTTCCGGAAAACGGCGGGCTTTACATTCTAACTTACACGCATCCCCGGGGTCATCTGGCCGGAGTTAAGATCAATATCCTTAACATTGGAAAAACAGAGAACCTTGATCTTTTGATTAAAGGCCTTCAACAGTGTGAACGTCTAAAAGAACAGTGCTGGAATTATAATTATATACTTTGCCTCGATGATCCGGAACGCAGAGATGAGTACTTGAACGATTTGCTGAAAAACAATCCTGCAATTGATTGTTCTATTTCTCGATAGAACGGCTCACACTGAAAAGAGACAGTCTGCCGGATATTTTTGATTCTAAACCTGCCCCTTCCAAGAACGGAACGAACCGTATAAAAAATTTTAGAAATTCAAATCAACTTTTTTTATTCAGCACAAAGCCCAAAAATTTGTCCGGGGGCAGCAGGGACACGGCTTTTTCTATATCCGCTTTGGGCGTCACCCGGGCTTCAACCACCATGATGATGCCGTCCATCATGGGGGCCATGGAAATGGCCTCGGAACGTTCGAGGACCGGCGGGGCGTCGAAAAACACATACCGGTCGGAATACCGCTGCCCCATCTCTGTCACAAGCGCCTCCATGGCCTCTGAAGACAGGATTTCGGTAGAATTCACTACTGTTTCATCACCGGATATCAGGGTCAGCTTTTCTATGCCCGGCCAGATAATCAAATCGTTTAACGGAACGCCGTGGAGAAAGTAATCAATCAGACTGTGCTCATGATTAATCCCTAGGTATTTATGGATGTCCTGTCCCTTGAAATCGCAGTCTACCAGAAGCACGGTCTGGTTGAATTCCCGGGCAAAGACAAAGCCCATGTTGATGCTGGTAATGGTTTTCCCCTCGTTTTTATTGGGGCTTGTGATCATCAGGGTATTTAGTTTTTTCTTTTTGGCCTGCTGCTGAATCCGGGTTCTTAGAATTTTATAATATTCAACTTCAGGCGCGTCGGGATTGATGCAGATCCCCCGGTTTTTCAGGACAAGGTCCGGATCAATCCGATATTCCCGTGATTTTTTGTATACCGGGGTTTCAAAGGACAAAGGGGTAACCCTGTCCCGGGTGTGGCCTTTTTCCATGACTGCTTCCTGGGTCATTTTTCGCTTACTCCTGCATGTTAAAGAAATTTGCGTTCAAATTTGGCCTGAAAAACGGCAAGGTCCATAATAAAAAGATCAAACAAAAAGACGGCAAGAACAACCGCGGAAATCATACAGGTGACCATGAGCACCCGTTTTATATGTTTTTTTCGCCGGTCCTGTTTTGTGACGATAACCGGTATTTCCGCCAGGGCCGGGGGGCCAACCGACTTTGACAGGGCTTCCACGTTACTGAACGAAGAATCTGAAAATTCAATCAGGGCGGTCAGGCCGACGCCGGCGCCTAGGCCTAAAACAATGCCGATGAGTACAATGGCGACCCGGTTGGGTTTAAATGGCTTTTCAGGCAGCCTTGCCGCTTCCACCAAAGAGAACCGTTCTCCTTTCTGCTCGGATTCCAGTTCCCTGGCCACCTTGGCTTCCATCATTTTTGCCTGGAGATCGGTATGCTTCATGTACAGGTTGTTTCTTTCGGCCGCAAGGGCATTGTATTTTTCTTCAACATTGGGGGTCATGGCGAGGCGCAGCCGGTAATCATCTGCCTGTTTTTCCATCTCCGCTATTTTTTTAATGGTGGATCCAATATCGGATTTTGTACCGGCCAGGCGGGAGGCCAGGGTCACGTAGGCAGGGTTTTTCTGCTTTTCTCTCTCTTTCTTCCTTGATTCTTCCACTTTCAGGGCAAGTTTTTCGATTTCTTGTTTGGTCTTGATGACGTCCGGATAGAGATCGGAAAATTGAGTTTTTAAATTGATCAGTTCTATTTTGAGTGTTTCAAGCCGTCTCTGATCCTGGTATTTCTGTTCTTTTTGAAGCTCTGTATCTTCCATGAAAACAGGGGTGTTGTCCAACTGCTCTTTTAACGCTTCTTTTTTTTCTTTCAGGCTGCGAAGGGATTCCTTTGTGTACTCGATATTTCTTTCAACCCGGTCCAGGGTCTGCTGGTTTAACTGGAACAGTTCAGGAAGGGTCTCTACGTTCTGCTTCTTGAACAGCGCCATTTTTTTTTCCAGCTCTGAAATCTGTTTTTTGACCTTTTCACTCTCAACAAAGAGAAAATCATAGGCAGAAGACGACTGCTCCTTTCTTACTTTCAGGTCTTCCTGGAGGAACAAGGAGGTGATGGTGTTGGCAACCTTCTGCACCTTTGCAGGATTCTCGCCCTCATAGGAGAGGGTGAATGCAATGGTTGCCGTAGCCGTTCTTCCGGAGATGCGGTCCGCAATTTCCACATTCACAGGCGCCAGCTTGATGTCTGCCTTCATGATTTCAATGATTTCATCCTTGGTCTTTTTCTCCTTTAGATCCGAATAAAGCCCAAACTCTTCAATAAGTTCGAGAAGACGCGTTGAAGTCAGAATCCGTGCATGGATACTCTGCATTCGTTCTTCGGCAAAGGTGGTGATGGATGACGTGACATATTGCGCCGGGATCTCTCTTTTTTCGATCAACAACGTCGCCTTGGATTCATATACAGGGGGCAGCACCAGGGCTACGCAAACCGAAATTAATGAAATGAATAAAAACGGCAGGAGATAGGCTGCTTTTCTGTACTTTACAATATCAATGGCATCTTTCAGTGAAAAAGCGTTTCCTTCCATTCATGCTCCTTGGTCGATTGAATCCGGTTGACGAATGTAATTGATTTAATTCAGCCCCTCTTCATACTGCTTGACGATTCTTCTGGCATCATCCGCACCGGGAAAGTCAAGGTTTTTGGCCAATGCAGATTCAAGGTGGGCCGCAGCCTCCTGATGCCGTCCCTGTTTTTCCAGGACCATGCCCATGTGATAATTGAGGATATGGTGGTCCGGCCTTTGCTCAAGGGCTATTTTAATCTCATCATGGGCCAGATCGAGATTCCCCATTTTATAGTAAATCCATCCAAGGGTATCCCTTGCCGAACCGGCATTCCCGTTCAGGCTCACGGCTTTTCGGGCATATGCCAGGGCTTGGGCAAGATCAGTGCGGTCTGCCAGATATTCGGATGTGATATAGGCATAATCGTTGGCTGCAATCCACAGGGTCGGGATGGTATCAAAGGCCTGCTTGAAAACCTTTGCGGCTGCCTCGTAATTTTTATCACTTTTATGGATCATGCCCAAAAGCATCCAGGCCGCCTTATTGTTTTCATTCTGCTCGATCGCAGACTTAAGTTTTGCAACGGCACTCTCTTTTTTCCCCTGGACCAGGTAAAGCTTTGCCAGGTTTTCGTATGGTTTTTGCCATTCGGGAGAGAGCTCAACAGCCTTTTCAAAATGGGTCTCTGCTTTATCATACGTTTTGGTTACGAAATAGATGCCGCCCAGAAGGTTCCAGCTAAAGGCTTCTTCCGGGTTTTTCCCAAGCCGCTTTTCACATAACGCGATGGCCGCAGCCACATTTTTATTTTTCAAATAGAGCTGGGACAACTGGGAGATCAGCATGGCCGCATCCGGGAATTTTTCATACCCGGCCTTAAGTTCCGACAGCGCTTTTTCATCTTCATTGCGTTTGAGATAAACATTGGCTGTTTTGAGATATCCGGCTGGAGAATCCTCTTGAACGGCTTTAATGTGTTCATATTGTTGCAGTGCTTTGTCATACTGTTTGGTGCCGGTATAAAAATCCCCCAGGTTGATGAGGGCATTGATGCCGTCCGGTGCAAGGTCTACGATTTTTTTAAGATATTCTTCTGCTTTTGCCGTGTCCTTTTCCACCATCTTCATCTGGGCCAGGGCCATGAGAATTTTATCGGATTTCGGGTTCTCTTTAAGGCCTTTTTCAAGGACATCCAGCGCCAGCATGGGTTCCTTATTTATGATATGTGCCTGGGCCAGGTTCAGATGTCCCTGGACAAGTTCCGGCTTTTCCGTCACAACAACCCTGAACTCGGATATGGCATTGAGCCCGTCTCTTCTGTTCAGGTAGAATCCGCCTTTAAGGCTGTGCGCATCAATGTTTTTTGGATCTTCTGCCAGCACTTCATCCACCAGTTTTTCAGCGTTGTCCGGCAGGGCTTTGGCCAGCATCAGTTTAGCCAGGGCCATCTTGGTCCTGACAATACCCGGATGGCCGGGGTCTTTGTTTACTTCCAGGTTTGCCTTTAAAAGCAGCTCCGATTCATCCTGCCGTCCGGTCTGGGAATAAATCTGTGCCAGAAAAAGCCGGAAATCAAAATTGCCGGGGCTGCCGGAAATGGCCTTTTTAAGGATATTTTCCGCTTTTTCCGGCTGTTCCGCTTTCAGCCAGAAATTGACAATCGGCATCACAACCGCGTCTTTGGCATCAGACGCATCCGCCAAGCCGTTGAGATAGGATTCGGCCTTCTTCACATCTTTTTGAATCAAATAGAGCCGGGCCAAAGCCAGTTTATGCGTTATTTGATCCGGCTCAACGGCGATGGCTTTTTCAAGGTACCCTTCTGCCGTATCAAATTGCTCATCCCTGACAGCAGCCTTGTAAAGCCTGACCAGGATGGGAACATTCTCCGGGTTTTCCTTCAACCCCTGCGCCAAAAACGTTCTTGCACCGGTCCGGTCTTCATCCTTTGCGGAGAGGGACGCCATCATCATATATATCTCGGGGCGGGTAAGGTTTTCGGCCAGCATATCGGATAAAATGGCTTTGCCCTTGTCATATGCCTTGTTGACAAAATGAACAGAGGCCATCAACAGCCTTGCATCCACATGTTTGGGATCTTTCTCAAGGACATGAACAGCGTGTTCTTCAGCTTTCAGCTTTGCTTTGGCCCCGAGCAGAAGGCGGCCCAGTTCGACCTCGGCCTGGAGATTGGAAGGATCGAGCCGTATGGTTTTGTCGAACATCCGGTAGGCCCGTTTAAAATCTTTTTTCTTAATTTCGATTTGACCGAGCATAAAATAGGCATCTGCATACTCAGGGTCGATCTGAACGGCATTTTTAAACTCCAGCTCAGCACTTACGTATTCTTTTTTTTCCATCAAGGCTTTACCCTTATTGAGAAAGGCCGCCTTTTTATCTTCCGGGCTGCCGCACCCGGCAACCAGGAATGAAATCAAAACAAGAACAATAACTATTGGATACGTCCGGTTGTTCATATCTTAGTCCTTTCTTAATAATAACCAACTAAAATCCGGCTTTGTTTAATCCAGGCGGTAAAGACCTGATCTTGGAAAAACAGCCCTTTAGATATGATTTTAATATGTTTGGTTGATTAATCTAAAATGTGAAATTGGTTAGACGTGGGCAGTCGGCTGAAAAAGGGTCGTTCCACGCCTGGGGAAAAAGGAATCCTGGAATTTGGAACAGACAAGGGGAACAATTTCTGATAAAGGTATTGTCCCCCCCCCCCCCAATTTGCTTTATTGATACCAAGAATAGAAAAAAATTTACAATTCTAAATATATGATGTTAAAGTCTCGATCGTTGATTCTTTCAATATTTATGCGGAGTTGGTTGTTCAAATTTTTTGATTGTTATTCTGTTAAATAAATGAGTATAGAACAAAAAAAGAAACCGCAAATCAAGCTGTTATGATTGCTTTCATTGA
>JAKSBO010000684.1 GCA_022361095.1 Desulfobacterales bacterium
AAACAGGAACAAAGCTTTTTCACTGAACACGCTTTCCGAAAAAGCCAGGAACGACTGGAACTGGCCTTGGCAGGTGCCAACGACGGCTACTGGGATTGGGATTTAAACACCGGTACCATGTACTTTTCCAGCCGTTACAAACAGATCCTGGGATACTCAGACGCGGAATTTCCGGATGTCAGGGAATCCTGGGAAGCACATATGTACCCCCAGGACGTGGAACCAACCAGGGCGATATTGCAAAAACTCATTGACGGTGAAGTGGATCATGCCGAGCATGAATTTCGAATGCGCCACAAAGACGGATCGCTGCGTTGGCTCCTGATCAGGGGAACCGGGGTAAAAGATGATGAAGGCATGGTCTTCAGGCTGGCAGGAACACAAACCGATATCACTGAACGTAAGCGGCAGGCAAAAGAACTCCAGGAGAGTGAATTGCGATTTCACGCCATTATCAATGCCTCTCCCGTACCTTTTCTTTTGGAAGATGAATCGGGCAAGTTCATTTACATGAATCCCGCCTTCACCGACACCTTTGGATATACCCTGGATGACATGCCACATGCAGACGACTGGTGGCCCAAGGTATACCCCGATCCAGCCTACAGAGATAAAATTAAAAGCAAAGTACGGGAAACGTTAAAAAAGGCCGAACAGGGGCAATCGCCCCTTTCCCCCATAGAGGTTCGCATCTGCTGCAATGATGGTTCTTTTCGTACGGTTGCCGCATCTTTATCAACGTTGGCCGGCGCATCCGGGAAAATGCGCTTAGGTTTTTTTTATGACGTGACAATGATCCGTCGCATTTCCGAACGTCTGCAGACCATTCTGGCCAATACCAGTGACGGCATGCACGTTTTGGACGAGAAGGGATATATTGTCGAATTCAGCAAATCCTTTTCACACATGCTTGGTTACACAGCCCAAGAGACAGCGCAACTGCACTTGGGCGATTGGGATGTTTCAGTCCCCCTTGGGAAAATCACCTCCTGGATTCAAACAAGTATGCATACCCCGGCAACCATCGAAACCCGATACCGCCGCAAGAACGGAGAGGTGCTGGACGTAGAGATCAACGCAAAAGGGATTATTTTAGACGGACAGCCGTTGCTGTATGCTTCCAGCCGGGACATTACAGCACGAAAGCAGGCCGAAGAACAATTCAAACAGGCGTTGCTGGAACAAAGCGCCATCCTGGAAAATGCCAACGTAGGCATCATCCAGGTCAAAAACCGCAGCATCGTAAAGTTCAACAAAAAAATGGCTGAAATCTTCGGCTATGAGTTGGAAGAAATGATTAATAAAACCACCCGCATCTTCTTTTCTTCCCAAAAGCATCAAGACGCCGTTCAGCAGGAAATCGATCCGATTATTTTTAGCGGCGGGGTTTACACTACTGAAAAGCAACTCCCTCGAAAAGACAGCTCTCCAGTATGGGTAAAAATCTCCGGCACGGCCATTGATGTTAATACCCCGGAATCCGGCAGCATATGGGTATTTGAGGACATCAGCAAAGCCAAAGCCAGGGAACGGGAACTGCAGGCGGCCAAGTCCGCGGCTGAGCAGGCAAATAAATTGAAATCCGAATTTCTGGCCAACATGAGCCATGAAATCCGCACACCCATGAACGGCGTCATCGGCATGACCGAATTGCTTTTAGACACCCCGCTTTCAGCCGAACAAAGCCACTACGCCAACGCCATCCGTTCCAGCGGCCAGCTTCTTTTGGGACTGATCAACGACATTCTTGATTTTTCAAAAATTGAAGCCGGAAAATTGAAGATGGAAAATATTGATTTTAACCTTTTAACCCTGTTGGATGATTTTCTGGACAGCATGGCCCCCAAAGCCCATGAAAAAAACCTGGAATTGCTTTGCTCCGTAGCCCAGGGAACACCGACGATGCTTAAAGGTGATCCGGGCCGGTTACGCCAGGTGCTGAACAATCTGACGGGCAATGCCGTCAAGTTTACCGAAACAGGCGAAATTCTCATCAAGGTATCCGTGATCAAAGACAACGAAAAAGAGTGCATAATCCGGTTTGATGTCAGCGACACCGGCATCGGCATCCCCGAGGAAAAACTATCGCTGCTTTTTGATAAATTCAGCCAGGTTGATGCATCCACCACACGCAGGTACGGGGGAACCGGCCTGGGCCTGGCCATCGCAAAACAACTGGTTGAACTCATGGCCGGTGTCATCGGCGTTTCCAGCCATGAGAGACGCGGCTCCAAGTTCTGGTTCACTGCAAGGCTGGACAAATCCAGGGCTGCCAAATCCGGACAGCCGCCTGTTCCGGTGGATCTGCACGGCGTCCGCATCCTGGTCGTAGATGATAATGCAACCAACCGCGATCTCCTCACCACCCAGCTTATGACCTGGGGCATGCGCCCGGACCAGTCGCCCAGCGGCCCCCAGGCCCTGGCCAGAATGAAGAACGCTGTTGATGCGGACGATCCTTATAAACTGGCCGTTATCGACATGCAGATGCCTGATATGGATGGCGCAACACTTGGACGGACGATAAAAGAAGATCCAAAGCTTGCGCAAATGCCCATTATTATGCTCACGTCCATGGGCAGACGCGCCGATTCCCGGCGATTTGAACAGGCCGATTTTAATGCCTATGCCAACAAACCCATCCGCCCGAGGGAATTTCTTTCTATTTTAATAAAGGTACTAACCGGTGAATCTTTCACCGCCCCCCAAGCCCCTCCCCCCCCGCACTTGGCGTGGGAAAAAGACCATCGACCCACCCTGAATGCACGTGTGCTTGTTGTCGAAGACAACAGCATTAACCGGCAGGTGGCAGTAGGTTCATTAGCTAAGCTTGGCCTGCGGGCAGATGCGGTAATCAACGGTATTGAAGCGATTAACGCCCTTGTGTGCACCCCATATGACCTTGTTTTCATGGACATTCAGATGCCCGGTATGGACGGTTTCCAGGCAACCCGCCGTATTCGTGATCCTGAGACAGGCGTTCTTAACAGGAACATTCCCGTCATTGCCATGACCGCCCACGCCATGCAGGGCGACAGGGATAAATGTCTGTCAAGCGGAATGAACGATTACATAACCAAGCCGATCAATAATGAGATGTTGCTCAAGGTATTGAAAAAATTTCTGCCGGCGTTGCCCCCCCCTTTACAGGCCATTGAGTCGAAAGCATCAATGATAAAAAATGATATCCCTGAACTCACCGGAATAGCCGTTCAGGAGGCACTCGAATCCCTGGACATAGATTTTAATGCATACAAAACGTTTTTACTCTCCTTTCAACAAGACGCTGAAAAAGCCCTTGACGCACTCGTCAAGCGCACCGGGAGT
>JAKSBO010000070.1 GCA_022361095.1 Desulfobacterales bacterium
CAAGTTCTTTTGCCAGAGCTTCAAGTTTTTTGTCGTCCATGTGTGTGCTCATCCTTCGATTCAAGTTCTGGGTAACTTATAGAATCATGAGCAGTTACACAATTTAATTTACAGCCTCTGTGAAAATTGTTTTCGAGTAAGCCCTAAGACAGCTGAAACCGGCCTACCATTGTATTAAGGTTTTCAGCCAGCCTGGACAATTCGCCGGCACTGGTATAAATCTGACTGCTGCCTTGATTCATCTCATCGGCAGCATTGCTGACCTCAGTAATATCCTTTGTAACCTCAGCGGCCACAACAGACGTCTGGGTTACATTTTCATTAACTTCCTGAATACCTTGTGAGGCCTGGGTAACATTATTTGCGATCTCCCGGGTTGTCACAGTCTGCTCTTCAATGGCAGAGGCAACAGAGGTAACGATTTCATTTATCTCATTAATAATTCCCACGATGGATTCAATGGCATCTACAGATTCATTGGTTGTTGTCTGAACCCCTGAAATTTTGTCGCTTATTTCCCTTGTTGCCTCGGCAGTCTGCTGGGCAAGCACCTTAATCTCACCTGCCACAACGGCAAAGCCTTTACCGGACGCACCGGCCCTTGCAGCCTCAATGGTTGCGTTAAGGGCCAGCAGGTTAGTCTGCTCGGATATGTCGGCAATGGTTTCTGTCACCTTACTGATTTCAGATGCCGCCCTGCCAAGGTTATCTACCTTTAAGGAGACCTGTTTCGCTGTTTGAACAGCCAGGGCCGTTGTTTCGCTGCCTTTTGCCGTGCTGCCGGCAATTTCCTTTATAGTGGACGACATCTGCTCGGCGGCCGTGACAATCGTTTGAATATTTACACTCGTCTGTTCTGTGGCTGCTGCAACAGAGTTCATATTAGCGGCCATCTCCTCGGCAGAACCCGAAACATTATTGGACCTTTCCGCAGTCTGTTCCGAATTTGTCGTTATTTGCTCCGAAATAACAGATAATTCCGTCGAAGAAGCCGTCAGGGTCTGTACCCCATCTGCAACATCCTTGAACATACGGATCAAATTTTCAGCCATATATTTCATGTTGTTATACACACCTTTACTCTTTTTCGGATCAAATTTGACAGCCAGGTTCCCGTTCGCAATACTATTGGTAATATCTACAATATCCGCAGGATCTCCTCCAAGCTGAGAAACAACACCCAGCCTGATAAAAAAAGCGGTTCCAATTCCCATGGCAATAGCCAGGAACGCAACCCCGACAATCAGCCGCTTTGCTTTGATAATTTGCAGGTCTGTTTTCTGCTGCTGGCCGTCCAGGGACACCTTGACGGCATTCTGAACGTTGCGGGCGCATGCCACCATGGTATCGTTAATTTTATTTTGTGAATCTTTCAATGCTTTAAGTTTGGAGAACGCCTGGCGGTATGTATCTGCAGCCTCTATTATCGGCCTTACAGACTTTGCTTTTGCAACGATTTCATCAAGTATGCTGTTGACCTTGTTGAAATAGGATTCCTCTTTGCGGACCAGGAAATTTTTCTCCTGGCGACGGCATTGCAGCACCTGTTGAATAATGGCCTCGGAATTCTCCGTCCTCTCCATTGAATTTGTAATCTGACTTGGATCTGCATGCCGGGCTATCAGATGTTCACATTCGGCCCGCTCCGCTTTGAGAACGGCCTTGGCGGCGGCTTCCATCTGCCGCGCCGACGCCACCATGACCGCATCCGCTTCTTTTATGCTGTTTTCCAGGGAAATATAGGTATCAAATGCCTGCCGGTACTTGTCCGCCATCCTGCCCATCTCATCCAACTGCAGAAGGGTTTGGGGGTTCGTTGAACGGGTCCTGATTGTTTCGATTTCCTCTTTGAGTAACTCCCATTGTGCGATGACAACCGTCACATAGGACTCGTCACCCCTGAGGATAAAATTTTTTTCCTGCTGCCGCGTTTCGTACATGGTTATCGCCAGATTCCCAGTGTCAACGGCATCGGTCATTTGCCTGACCACGCTTGAAAGTCCGTTAAACCCTGCTGTTGAGGCCACCAGCATCAAGACTAAAACGACGCCGAATCCAACACTGATTTTTGTTCCAAGTTTTATACGCTTTAACATATTTTTTACTCTCCTGTTTAAATTACCGCCCTTTGGGGCGGGCTGTTAGTCTTTAGCTGTTAGAAAATGGAAATTTCTCTGCCGTTTAATTGTTTTCCGATCTCACCGGTGCTGTTTATCGTTTTTGATATCAATATTGACAGCACCTTCATATTTACGGGTTTTAATAAGATTTTCTTGACATTAGCAGAATCTACCCATGCCTTTCTTTCGTCTTTTTTAGATCCCGTACAGATAATGACAGGAATATCAGGATTAATTTTTTTAAGTTCCCGGGCCAACTCTCCACCTGTTAACTCAGGCATCGTCAAATCCGTGATCACCAGGTCGAATGTATTCGGATTGGCTTTCAATATCTCAAGCGCCTTACCACTGCTTTTACAGACAGTGGCTTCATACCCGAGCCGCTGAAGAAAATTTTTCCCCATTTCTATAATCTGTTCTTCATCATCTACAAGCAGAATATGCCCTGTCCCTTTCATGCAATTACTTTCGACAACCGGAAGTGATTTGGTTTTGGTGCATGAACCAAGCACAGGCAGATATATGTAGAAACAGGTTCCTCTATCCGGCTCACTGATGACTTTAATGTCCCCGCCTGCTTTTTTAACGATTCCGTGAACAACCGACAGACCAAGCCCGGTACCTTTTGCGGCTTTTTTGGTTGTAAAATAGGGCTCGAATATTTTTAAAAGAGTCTTTTTGCCCATGCCAACGCCTGTATCGGAAATTAACAATTGCACGTATCTGCCAGGCTGTAACGCCAAAAAACGGGGTAACGCATTGTCGTCAATGCCCGTTTCACAAAGTTCTACCGTAAGTGTTCCGCCGCTGTTCTCCATGGCTTGATATGCGTTTGTACACAAATTCATAATAATCTGATGAATCTGGGTGGGATCCGCCATGATGCGGCTGCAGTTCATATCTATTTTCTGGACAATATTAATGGTTTTGGGAATGGTCTCCCTTAAAAGGCTAAGTGCCTCCTTCACAATAGGCTGAACCAGCACCGGAGTTGTTTCACCCTGGGTTTGCCTGCTGAACGAGAGAATCTGAGTGATCAGTTTCTTTGCCCGGTCTGATGCCCTAAGGATATTCATCAGACATTTATAGGGATAACTGTCTTTGGCGGTGTCCATCAGCAGGATTTCAGCATACCCTGTAATGGGGAAAAGAATATTATTAAAATCATGGGCGATTCCGCTTGCCAAAATAGCGATGGCTTCCATTCTCTGGGTCCGGATCAAATGATCTTTTAGCCGTATATTCTCTTTTTCAACGGACAACATGTCAGTAATATCGCCAATCACCACAATGAATCCTTCTGAGTGATCCGAGGCATCTAACGGGCATGCCAGGAATGAACAATAAAAATCAGTTCCATCCCTCTTGATGCATCGGCTTGTCGCCTTGAACGGTTTTAATTCGGCATTATCGGAATAGAGTACGTTACCTATCTTTTGATACGTGGCTTTGTCAGGGTAAAACATTAAGGTGCTTTTCCCTATTAACGCATCATCTTCATATCCGAACATTGCGTGCAGTGTCTCGTTTGCCCAGCAAACCTTGCGCTGTTTAGCCAGGCAGATTCCCACCGATGAAGCCTGGCTGATTGCACTGAGCTTCTGTTTATTGAATTTCAGCGACTGCTCGTACAAACGGTACCGCTGATAGCTGCTTCTGAATAAAAGCACCCCTCCCGTCGAAAAAACAGCAACTATGAAAAACAGGGTATAGTCATGATATCTCTCTATTTTTCCGATAATTGTATCAAGGGAATTTTTTGGAGAACAAATCGCTACGGACCAGTTTAAATCCGCGATTTTTACCGGTGAATAGGCCACGAATTTTTCAATATATCCCTTTTGATTTCGATGCCATCCGGAAAAATAAGTATCCGCACCTTCATGGCCCTGTATCATTTTTTCTTGAATTTTTTCTATTTTCTCATATGAAAAGGCCTGATTTTTTTCCTCCCTGGCACCAAAACTGTTTCTGCCTTCAAATTCTCTAACGGGATGTACGAGAAAATAACCTTCCGAATCCAGAACCCATGCATATTCAACGGCCTTCTCTGATACAATGGGGTTTATAATCGTGTTTAAAACAGTTATCGGATCAAAAGATCCCACCAAGACACCTTTGATGCGAGGTGCGAACGGGTCGTTTTTAAAAACGGGAATGGCGATCCTGATTCTTGGTTCATTTTTTTCATTGTAAAGAAAACTGGAAATCGCTATTTTTCCAGTTGCCAGTGCCCTTTTATAATAACGCTCAGTATCGTATCTTTTTCCGATCAAGTTCCCGCGGAACCCTTCTCGTGGCCAAATAGACGTCAACACGCCCTTTGTATCTAAAAATCGTATGGAGGTAACGTTCTGACACCCCGTATATCGTTGACAAAACAACTCATTAAAAGACAGGTTTGAGGACAACTCCCGGCCGGTATTTGCCATGAAATAGAGGTCGGAAATAAATTGGCCAATATTTTTTTCAATAACGGATGCGACTAATTTTGTCTCTATGAGCTGCTGAACGCTATACTGCCGGGCGGCCATGTGCCGTAATCCATGCCGGCACTTTCTGTTGAAATATATCGCAATGATAGTAACAATAAGGATGGTCAGGGTAATAAAAAATAAAAACAGTTTTTTGGGGGGCGTCATTTCTTTTTTCCGGATATTCATAAATGTTCCCAGTTTTGTATATTAAAACTCTAATCGTTCCTCAATTCGTCATCAGCAGCAGGGCGTTGTTGCCACATGTATTATTTTATAAGAACGTCAGGGTTAGTTACTCGGATTTTTCAAGCTTTGTTGCGGGCTATGCCCGGCGGTTGATATGTCAGGCCGGCCCGCGGTTGTTTTATAAAAAAGTCTGTGTAAGTTACTCAGATCTTTCAAACTTTGTTGTGGGTTGAGCCTGGCAGCTGATATGTCAGGTCAGCCCGTGGCTGTTATATGAAAGCACCGATAAGCTGCGAAGCTACTTTTATATTTTATTATGGGTCAAGCATATGTATTGATAGGCCAGATCGGCCCATGGCCGTTATTCAGCATGTTGCCTAAATATTATATCGCAATTTTAATATGTTACGAAATAACATCCCGGGTGCTCACATGAACGAAGTATAGCAAAATACATGCCTGAAAATCGGAATACGATTATAATTACAAACTTCAGCCCGCGATCTTCGGGCATAGCATATGACTGTGTACAAAACCGGGAAAAGTATGGAAAATTTATTTATAGAACAAATGAAATGCCCTTAATAGGGCATTAAACAAGTGGCAGGACAGAAAAAACCGACATCAAAAGGCTTTGATTGTTGTGAATGGATGTCAGGATTTCTTTCAAGGTGTAAATATTTTTTACAGATGCGATCCCATTTGGGATAAGCTCTTTTAAACAATATGTATCAAGTTCTAAAATCTGCTTGATCCCGCTCGCTGAGCATGAAATTCTCCAGATCGACCTCTTCAAAGTATCCAATGGTTTCCCGAATTTTTAAAAATTCAGAAAAATAGGTAATGAACAGGTCTGTCAGCTCGGGATCAAAATGCCTGCCTTTTTCCTTCCGGATCACGTCCAGTGCAATGTGAGGCGGATAGGGATCTTTGTATGGCCGTTTTGAGGTCAGGGCATCAAAGGCATCCACGATGGAGACGATGCGCCCGCTCAACGGAATATCCTTCCCTTTCAGTCCATTGGGATACCCCTGTCCGTCATAACGCTCGTGATGGGTCAGGGCAATCTCCCGGGCCATTTCCAGAATCCTGGATTTTGACCTGGAAAGCAACTGAGCACCAATGGTGGTGTGCGTTTTCATGACCTCAAATTCTTCACTGCTCAACTTACCGGGTTTAAGCAGAATTTTATCCGGAATACCGATTTTTC
>JAKSBO010000595.1 GCA_022361095.1 Desulfobacterales bacterium
CAAGTTCTTTTGCCAGAGCTTCAAGTTTTTTGTCGTCCATGTGTGTGCTCATCCTTCGATTCAAGTTCTGGGTAACTTATAGAATCATGAGCAGTTACACAATTTAATTTACAGCCTCGGATAACCTGGCCGGTGCGGTTATTTTTTTACTTAAGCCTAGATGTTTAGATGAGCTGTTCTTTCATGGTTATATCATGGCGGCGTTCCTGAACCGTTCTTTTTCCCCGTTTTCTATCACGCTCCTGGGAATAGGGCTCCGTGCACACTTTTTTAAGTTTTTCAGTGTTATCTTTAAACCCGGTATCCATTGTTCCTGAAAGTCTTTCAATGCAACTATTATATTGTTTGCGTAGTTTTCTTTTGAATTTAATATCCTGGTGCCGTCTGATTGCTCTGTCTCTCATGTAAGGCTCCTCTCATATAATAGTAACGTGTTAACCTCAGTTTGCCATTGGTTTTGATGTATCAAAAGTGGCGTTCATAAAGACAAATATAAACCGCCTCTTTTGCTTGGCAAGATCAAGAATGAAAAAAAGTTAACTATTCCTAACAAAGAGGTTGTTTGATTGTCATGGGCAAAGGAAAATTTGTGTATTGCTATCCCTTATACACCAAGGCTTTCAGGATATGTTTGACCATGGCCGGATTCTCCTTAAGGCGGCGGGTGGAATAGCCGAACCACTGCTCTCCAAAAGGCACATACACCCGCATTCTGTGACCATTTTGTACAAGTTCCATGCGTTGTTTGGGGGTAACGCCGTAGAGCATCTGAAATTCATATTTCTCTTTTGGTATCTGATATTGTTTGATCAGATCAAGCGCCCCCTGGATGAGGGGGGTGTCATGGGTGGCGATGGCCGCATACACATTGTTTTTAAACATGAATTCAAGATCTTCAAGAAAGTGGGCATTAATCTCATGGTAATCTTTATACGCGATCTCTGCCGGTTCCACATAGATTCCTTTGACCAGCCTGAAATTCAAATCTACATCGTCGCGGCGCAAATCCAGCATGGACTCGAGGTCCCCGATGGTGCGCTTCAGATATGCCTGGAGCACCAGGCCAATGTTTTGGGGAAATTCCTGTTTAAGCCTGCGGAACATCTCAATGGAATCATCCACACAAGGAGAGTCTTCCATATCAATGCGGATAAAATTGCCGTGGGACGCCGCTTCAGCCGTTAGTTCGCGTATGTATTTAAAACAGGTTGTTTTATCGATGAGAAGACCGAACATGGTTGGTTTCAGCGAATAGTTGCCGTTAATACCCGCCGCTTCAATGGTGCGGATAAGGGCAAGGTAGTCATCCCTGTTTTGTTCTGCCTGGGACATGGTTTTGATAAATTCACCAAGAATGTCCAGCGTCACCATAATATTGTCACGGTTCAGCGCACTTGACGCGTTTATGGCGTCCTGGGTGGTCTCGCCTGCAATATAGCTTTTTGAAAACTGCCAGATCAATTTGGGCGGGAAATAGGGCAGTGTCTGGCTGATTATTTTGTGTAACATATTGTTCTCCTGCAATTTTGACTAATGGTTTAACCATTTAACTTTGGATGAACTATGTTATTATTATAATCGGTTGTCAAGATTTTCTTTAAATACGTTCTCGCTATTCTTTGTTTAAAGCGCATACAATACGTCCCAGTTGTGCAATGCTTTTTTCAAGTCTGTCCGACCAGGAAAGACCGCAGCTCAGACGCAGACAGTGCCTGTACCTGTCTGTGGTGGAGCAGATGATTCCGGGCATGAAAGATATCCCCTTTTGACGGGCTGTATGAAAAACATCCATGGCATCAATCGCTTTATTCAACTCTATCCACAAGAACATACCCCCCTGGGGAAAGGTAATTCTGGTATCCTTGGGAAAGTGTGCGGCAACAGCAATGGACATGGCGGATACCTGGTTTTTAATTTGGTTTCTAAGCCGCCGCAGGTGGCGTTCATAGGCTCCGCTTTCTATGAAGCGTGCAGCCACAATATGCCCTGTGCTCGGACTTGCAAGCTGGGAATTGAGTTTGAGCCGCATGACGCGTTTATAGAATCTGCCCGGCAGGGTCCACCCGGCCCGAAGTCCGGGGGCAATGGTTTTGGAAAATGATGAACAGTAGAGCACATTCCCTGTTGTATCCAGTCCCTTAAAGGTCGTTGGGCGCCTTGGACCAAAAAAGATATCTCCGTAAATATCATCCTCAATAATGGGGGTACCGTGACGATGGGCGATTTCCAGCACCGCTTTTTTTCCCGGGGTGGATATGACCGAACCAAGTGGGTTCTGGAAATTTGGATTGAGCAGGCACGCTTTAACCCGATTATTGGAAAGCATGGATTCAAATGCATCCGGAGACATGCCTTTTTCAGGGCATCCGGGCAGCTCAATCACATACATGCCCAAATCTTCTATGAGCTGGAGAAAACAGTGAAAAACCGGGGATTCCACCAGAATCACATCGCCTGGCCCTGCCACTGCCCTCAAACAAAGGTTGACCGCTTCCAGGCAACCGTTTGTGGTGATAATTTCATCCACAGCCGCTGAACCTGCATATCCCATCATCATTTTGGCTAAGGCGTAGCGCAGTTCCATGGCACCTGCACAATCGTCATACAGCGCCATACCCGCACAGATCTCATCCACGGACATGGATTTGGCGATCCTGGAAAGCTGTTTTAACGGCATCAGTTCCTGGTCCGCCACGGCAGCCCCGAAACGGATCATATCCGGCCGCTGCAGATCCGAGACAATGGTTTCGGCCAGGTCATTGATCCTTACCCGGATGGGCGGCTCCGATGTCACGGGTTTCACCGGCAAAGGCAAGGGGCTTTTTTCTAAGGGCTTAACAAAAAAACCTGATTTCTGTCTTGCCTCCACACGTCCGCGTTTTTCAAGTTCAATGTAGGCCTGGTGAATGGTACTGATGCTCAGGCCAAGCCGACTGTGAAGTTTTCTCAACGAAGGCAGCTTTTCTCCGGCACGGTACTGGCCTGAAAGGATTTTATCCTGAATTTCGTCTGCCAGGGCAGCATATCTGAAATTGCCTTGGGCTATGGGATGTGTCTGCATAGATAAACGTTCCATCTGTTACGTATGAAATAGATATATTCTGTAACTGTTTTTTATTCTATTTTTAATCTATTTAAGGGTTGATTTGCAACTATTTTATATTTAGGAA
>JAKSBO010000321.1 GCA_022361095.1 Desulfobacterales bacterium
AAAAAGAGGAAAAATCTGTTGTTGCGCCTCGGCCTGATGTGAATTTAAATACACCAGCTCCTGAGCCCAAACCCCAGCCGGTACCAGAGCCGGAACCTGAATTTAAACCTAAGCCTGACCCAAACCCAACACCTGAACCCGCCCCCCCGCCTACAGTTGTATTGGATGAATCCGGTTCCAAAAAGAATACGTACGGTGCGCTTGTGCTTGGATCGGCCAGGGGGTTTGAGGAAAATGATATGGAACAGGTCCGGTCCGGCCTGGAACAGCAGTTTGGGCTCCATGTTGCCGCAGTCGTTGGCATCCATTTTGATTTCGATGAAGACCAGGACCGGATCAAAGCCAAGATCAAGGATTTGGGCCCGGGCCCGCTGATTGTGCTCCAGGAGGTCTGGCAGCCGCCCATTCGTGGTCTGCTATATTATTTTGTGCAAATCCGGGAGCATTTTTCTGATTTTCCCCTATGGATTGTAATGATCCGGACAATGGAGCAGAACGAAAAAGATGTGGTGTCTTCTGATGTGAATTTCCAGGTGTGGAAAAGCGCCGTAAACCAGCTCAATGATCCTTTGATCGTTATTGAAAGGTGGGTGTCGCCATGATGGTATTACCTGAATTTGCAGTTCTGGGGCACCCCAACGAAGGCAAGTCCTCGGTGGTGTCAACCCTGACCGAGGACGACCGTATCCAGGTCAGCCCGGTGCCGGGTGAAACAAGGGTTTCAAAATCCTATTCCGTAACCATGGATGGCAAAGAGGTCATCCGTTTTGTGGATACCCCGGGGTTCCAGGTGCCCCGGCAGGCACTGTCCTGGTTCAAAAAAAATCCGGGGCCGGACATGGTGGACCGATTTATTTCCGAACATGAGAAAGATCCGTTTTTTGCCGACGAATGCGAACTGTTGACTCCCGTGGCCAACGGGGCCGGTATTATTTATGTGGTGGACGGTTCCCGGCCCATAAGGGAAGATGATCTGGCTGAAATGGAGATCCTTAGACTCACGGGACGCCCCAGAATGGCTGTGATCAACGCGAAATCCGATTCCCGGGATAATACTGCTGGGTGGAAAGAAGAATTCCGAAAATTTTTTAACGTGGTCCGGGTTTTTAATTCCAACCATGCCGATTTTTATGAGCGCATCCGGCTTCTGGAAAGCCTTAAAGCCATTGATCAGGATATTGAGCCGCTGATGGAAGGTGTGATTCAGGCTTTTAATATGGAGTGGGAAAAACGCAACCGCATGGCCTGCGCTTATATTGTCCACGGCATGGCGCAGGCGTTGAGCTTTTCTCTGGCGCGCAGGCTCAAAGCCGGCATGGATCCCGTGACGCTCAAAGAAGATCTTATCCGGGAATACCAGGAAAAAATCCGAAATATTGAACAAAAAATGTTTGGCCACATCCGTTCACTGTTCCGCCATCACCTCTATGATTATCCATTGCCGGCCTGTTCAATTCTCAGGCACGACCTGTTTTCAGAACAAACCTGGGAGATGCTGGGGCTGACCCGGGCCCAGGCCGCCACCGCCGGTGCTGTGCTGGGGGGAACCCTTGGCGCTGTACTGGATACGGCTGCAGCCGGCCTGACCTTTGGAATTTTTACGGCCATCGGTTCTGCCGTGGGTGCCGGCTCCGCTTTTGTGGGTATCCGGCGCCTGGCCGGCATAGCCTCCGGCCTGAGCGGCGACCGGGTCCAGGTGGGCCCCAATGAAAATATCCAGTTTTTGTATATTCTTCTGGACCGGGCATTGCTCTACTTCACCCATATGAGCCGGCGGGCCCATGGCCGGCGCGATGTCCCTGAAACCGAATCCCAGCTTGCGCCTAAAAAGGAAAAGGCAGGCATATCAACGCTTTTGACAACAAAGCAGCACCAGATCTGCATGGCGTTCTTCAAAGCCTGCCGAAAGAAAAGCGCAACATCCGGTAAAAAGTCTTCGCCGTCCTTTGAAGTGCTGGTGGCGTCTTTACTGGAAGATATCCTTGAAAGGCGGATCAATCCCTGACAATTTGTCTTTTATGGCCTCTTTTGTGACCAATATTATTGGGATGTCGCCAGCCACTTCTTTAAGAGTGGAATCAACCATTTCTTTGAAACAATCTCATTTCAAACATTTACGCTTCTCTCCTAATCTGGTCAAGTATGCTCCGGGCCTCTGCATTGATTTCATCCCATAGCTGATGCCAAAATTTATCAATGTTTTCCCGGTCAAAAGACCACTTTTTTAGCTACAGCAGGCATCCGTTTTCTGACACCTATCGATTGAAAGAACCATATCTTGGAGAGCAGGATACCCGATTTTTGAAAAAAGCATTATCTTTAATTTCCAACGATAAAAGCTTCACACGAATATTATGGAATTCTTTTTCTGAAATTATCCGACCTTCCGACCTTATGTCTACCCGGCAACGCCACCTGAAAAGCGAGCTTTTATAGACATAGGGCTCGTCGTAAAATTCTTAAAATCTCTCTCTTAAGTTACTATAAGCTATCTCAAAATAATCTCAATAGGATAATGGCGCACCCAAGTTGGACCGTCGATAAAAAATTTTGAGCATGATATTAATACCTTACAGCGACCCGTCGAAAATTTTGAAGCCAGGCAAAAAAGCGTTCAACCTTCCTTCTGCGTCTATATGGCCGCAACTTTATGCCATCCTGGGTTTTAGGCTTTTTGCGACCTGCCCGATGAGGCGCAATCATTTCTATACAGCGGTCTTTCATCAATTTCTGATCAAGTGGATCGCTGTCATAGGCTTTATCACCAATAATTTTATCAGGAGCGTTCGGAGTAAAACTACTGTCGATGGTTTTTTCAACAAGTTTCACTTCATGAGGGGAGGCGCTTTCCACACAAGCGGCGACAGGAAAACCAGCAGCATCTGCGATTGCCATGATCTTGGTGCCTTTGCCACGCTTTGTCTTGCCGACAGCAAGCCCCCTTTTTTGCCGGTGCAAAGCTCCCATCTATAAACGCTTCTCGTATATCGATTTTTCCGCATTCGTACAGGTCTTTGGCCAGCTCGTGCAGGATGGTTTGGAAGGTTCCTTGTTCCGTCCATTTCTGGAAACGCCGATGGCAAGTCTGGTATGGAGGATATCTGGCTGGAAGATTTTTCCAGGGTGCTCCGGTACGCAATATACACAAGATCCCGTTCAGCACGTCCCTCGGATCTCTCGGCTTTCTGCCACGAGGGTCTTTGGGGGGAATTGATTTTAAGATTATGGGCTCTATCCGGGTCCATTGTTCATTTGTGAGTTCCATCCTGATTTTATTACACAATCAGGATTTTATGTCTAGTTTATTTTGAGATGGCTTCTAAGAAGTCGAGCGGCGTCCTTAAAAATTTCAACCTCAAAATCTTTATGGCTCGGCAAACGCTAAACATCTATGCTTGCCCGTTGCATGTTTTTTTGCATTAAGTAAACTGTTCCTTGAATTTTGGTTATTGTTTTTACTCCTTTGATGGCCTCAACAGCCAAATTAGCTTTAAATTTTGCCGAAAACTGTCTTCTTTTTTTCGTCATTTTCAGGACGCAGATTCCACTTAAGCTAGTGGGCCAAAAATCGGGGTTAAGCGCAGGAATTTTAATAAATACACCAGGGCAAACGCGCTAAAATTTCGGATGTTATAAATTCAGTAACTTAGAAATATTGATTTGATCATTTTCAAGGTTGTTGCAAAGTTCATAATTTCTAACATACTGAATTCATATCAATCAAAATTCGTGCCAGATTTTAGTTCGTTTACCCTGATAGATACACAGCATATGTTGAGTAATATGATGTATGAAATATACTTGAATGCTTTTGTCTTGATTTATATTATTTAGTTGTTTTACAATATTTAAATAATTTCATTTTCTATTCATCAACGTTTTTTTATTTTACATACAAAAACGAAAAGGAGGAAAGAATTCATGCTTCTACCACTTCACCCAGTTTAAATTATCCCTATTCTTTATCAAACTCATATTATTAACCAATAACAAAATTGAAGGAGAAGAATATATATGGAAAAAAAGATATCTGCAATAGTCGTCGTCAGCTTGCTTGTTTTTGTTCAAAATATATTTGCGGGTTCGTATGTCAGTGTTCTGAAAGGAACAATCAAAGGCGTCAATGTTACTTTTAAAGATAATTTATCTGTAGCTGAAATTTATATCAAAACAGGATACGGAGAATGTAATGGGAATTATTTTGA